>JBGTKH010000691.1:0-14819 GCA_041744735.1 Pirellulaceae bacterium
GGATCGCTCTGCCCACGGCCGGCAACGCGGGCGGTGCGGCGGCGGCCTATGCGGCTCGCGCGGGGATCGAAGCGTTCGTGTTCATGCCCGAAGACACGCCGGCCATCAATCAATACGAATGTCTGCTGGCCGGGGCGAAGACGTTTCTGGTCAACGGCCTGATCACCGACTGCGGCCGCATCGTGCGCGACGGGAGAGAACGGATGGGGTGGTTCGATCTCTCGACGCTGAAGGAGCCGTACCGCATCGAGGGGAAGAAGACGATGGGGTTGGAACTGGCCGAGCAATTCGATTGGCGGCTGCCCGACGTGATCCTCTATCCGACCGGCGGCGGCACGGGACTGATCGGCATGTGGAAGGCGTTCAACGAACTAGCCCAGATCGGCTGGCTGGCCGACGACCGCCGGCCGCGAATGGTGTCGGTGCAATCCGAAGGCTGTTGCCCGATCGTGCGGGCGTTTGATAAGGGCGAACGCTTTGCCGAGCCGTTCCCGAACGCCGCCACGCTGGCCAGCGGCATCCGCGTGCCGGCCGCCGTGGGCGACTTCATGATCCTAGACGCGGTGCGCGAAAGCGGCGGCCGCGCCTTGGCCGTTGAAGAAAGCCGCCTGCGCGAGTGGATGACGCTGGCCACCAGCAGCGAAGGCATCCCCATCTGCCCCGAAACGGCCGCCTGCATCGGAGCTCTCGAACAACTGGTCGGCGAAGGCTGGATCGGCAATGACGAGCGCGTCGTCGTCTTCAACACCGGCGCCGCGCAGAAGTACGTCGAAGCCATCCGTGCGCCGCTACCAAAACTGAACGTGCACAAGCCGATCGATTGGGATGCGCTAACGTAGCCTGACTCTCCGAGTCGGGTCAGGCGATACGCGATGAATCGCCCGACAAGGCAGTCGCCTTGCTGATCGCCGAGTCTTTCTTTCCAAGTGGCGCCTTACGAGTTAGGATGAAGGCCACGATCGTGCATTACCCGACCCGCGTTCGGGAGTCCGATTCCGCGGGTAGAACGAAGAGGACAACGATGGCTTCGTGTGTTGTTTTTGAAGAACGCGTGGAAGTTCCGCTGGACATTGCGTCGCTGGCCGAGTTTCGCCGGTGGAGTCTGTCCGCTTTTTTTCCACAGACTGGCCGCATCGACTATCTGGCTGGCCGCATCGAGGTGGATATGTCGCCGGAAGAACTCTACACACACGGCACTCTGAAGGCCGAGGTGGCCGCGGTGCTGCAACGGCTGGTGAACGGCAGCGATCTGGGCGAGTTGTTTGTCGATCGGACTCGCGTGGTGAATGTCGCTGCGGATCTGTCAGTAGAGCCCGACGTAGTGTTTGCGTCTTGGGACGCGCTACAATCCGGCAAAGTGCGGTCGGTTCCCAAGGCGGGTGACGGTAAAGAACGATACATGGAACTCGAAGGCAGCCCCGACTTGGTCGTCGAAATCGTCAGCGACAGTTCTGTGGGCAAGGACACGAAGCGACTGCCGAAACTGTGTTTTCGAGCCGGTGTCATCGAGTATTGGCTGATCGACGCGAGGAAGCAGGAGTTGCAATTTACCATCCACCACCGTGGTGCCCGGAAGTTCAAACCGGTTGCTGTTTCGCGCGGCGGTCCACAACGTTCGGCAGTCTTCGACAAACGTTTTCGCTTGGAACGCCGCAAGAACCGCATGAACCACTGGCGATATGATCTATTTCCCGTCACAAAGTAACGAAGTGGCTGATCCAGTTTGGCGAGGCTGCCAGGGGTTTCGCTTCGGTATACGCTTTCTTGCCTCTGGCATTTGCGGCCCTGCTGCCGCTCCGCGTGTTGCGGGGATGGCGCGTTGACTGGCAAGAGTATGCCATGACGGCCTTCAAGCCAGGCCAGTTCAGCCTGCGGCAGCTATTGGCTTGGACCGCGTCGATCGCGATACCGTTAGGCGTTCTTCAAACGCTTCTGGGTAACGTTCTAGTTGTGGAGAGTGTTGGCCTGCGGCTTTCGGCGCCGCATCACGCTTAGTAACCGAAAAAAAATAACTTGATGAATTGGAAAAGTAGCGGCAGGGCGCAAGCCCTCCGGTTTGCGCCACCGGACCGCTTGCACCGGACGGCTTGCACCGGACGGCTTGCGCCGTTCCGCTAATTCGACAAGTTATTTTTTCGCGGATCCTTATTCCACGGGCTCGTCCACCAGCCGCTGCATCGAACGCAGGTTTTTGCCGACGTCCAGACGCCACTGTTGTTCGTCTTGTTTCAGCACGACGTGATCCGCGCCGATGCGGACGATCGAGGCGTTGATGCCGGCTAACGAAAAAGGTTTGCCTTCTGCGACAACAACGCGCTGATTGTTCAGGCGGTCGAAGAGCAGCGCCTTGCGGTCGTCGCCGCGCGAGATGGTGCCGGTCAGATAAGCGAATTGAGCCGGATCAAGCGGCGGTGGCTGATCGTTTTCGGCAACGGCCGGTGCGGGCGGCGGAACGACCTTCGGCGCCGGGATCGCAAACGGGTTGCGGGCAGCGACGAGCCAGCGATAGGCGTCGAGCGAGGTCTGTTGTGCGGCGGTGTTGATCGGCACGATTTCCAGCGTCTGACCGGCCTCGTGCGCTGCCGATTGTGAAGCTTCTGCGCCACGCTCAACGGTCCATTGATTACCCGCGACCGCAGTTACCGAGAGATACTCGTCGCCAACCCGCACTAAAAAATCGGCGTTGGCCGGCAACTTAAGTGGCTCGGATACGATCAAGGTGTTGCCATCGACGGTCAGTGGCTGAGCCAGCGTCGTCTGCGCAAACAATCGGCTGCGCGGCGCGGCGTCGGCCAGCGCCAGCCCTTCGGCGGTGAGCGTAATTCTCAGCGGCGGATTCCCTTGATTCTTCTTGCTCTGCAAATCCAGGCTCGTCACGCGGTGCAGCAGATCGGTGCGATAGAAGCGATACAAGAACAGCGACACTTGATCGAGTGTTGCTTCGGCGGTGACCGAGACTTCGACGGCGGTGAACGCGTCGTCTCGCTGCGTGCGCCGCTGCGGCGTGACCTTTAGCGCGGAGAACCCGGCGCTTTGAGCCGCGTCGGTCAGCCACCCTTGATACAAACGCTGAGCCACCAGCGGATCGGGCGGCAAACTGCGCGACTGCCAGTCGGCCAATTGCCGCTCGCTGCGTGCCAACACGATCTGATCGGTTTGCTTGAGCGCGATTGACTGATCGAGGCTATCGAGTTCCGCATGGCGAATGTCGATCGGCTCGAAGATCACCCGCGACAGCAGCGGGCCACCTTGCCAAATCACGATGGCCGCCACCAAGAACGCTGCCAGGAGTTTTTCACGTCGCTGCATGTTGTGTCTCGTGCCGCCAAACGCAATTCACTGCTTCGTCATTGCCGCTGACCGAGCCGGACCTTGTACGCTGCGCCGCGGTACAACGTCGGCATCCAGTTCAAAATGAAACGGATACTCGCCGAAACTTTGGCTTTGAATCTCGTTGGGCTGCACGCGAAAGCCTTGCTGATCGGCCAGTTGTTGATTCAGCCTCTCGACGTCCGCACGCTCGCGGGCGAAGCCGTCGGCTTGCACGCCGGCCGCGGCATCGCCCTGCCCGGAAGTGAACCGCCAATTCTGCAAATACATGCGGTCGGCGTCGGGCATCGCGCCGATCACGGCTTGCATTTGCGGCAGCCAGTTTACATTCCGTTTTTGCCACTCGCCAAGTGCTTCCGCGGATTGCAGAGTCGGCTGTCCCTGTTTCAGCAGTAGTTCCAGTTGTTGGTCCTCAAGTTGTTTGCGCGTGATCTGTTCGTCCAGCGATTGCAATTGAAGCCACACACCAACGCTGCCGGCGGCAGTCATCAGCAACACCGCCGCGGCGATTGTAACAAGTTGCATGCTCCGCCAATTGCGACGCGCGATTGCTTGGCGCGGATGCAGGAAGTCAATGCGTTCTCGCACCACCGCGCCACTGCGGGCCAGCAACATGCCGAGCGGTGCGACAAACAGCGCCGCGTTGCCACCGATGTCGTCGGCCTTTGATGTGATCGGTAAGTCCTCGACTGAATCAAGCGTATGTACATCGCAACCGAGCCGACTCTTTAACGACTCGACAAGTTTACTTTGCCCGTCGCCGATGCCCATCAGCCAAACGCGCGCGACGACGGCGGATGTTAGCGACGGCTCCATCGCCACCAATGCGCGATTGATTGCTCCTAACAGGTTGCGATGTTGCGGTTCGTCGTCGCTGGTAAATCGGGCAGCGTGCGAAAAGACTAAGTGGTGGTCCTGTATGAGTGAGATCTCAACCCGCGGTCCGCTGCAGGCAACGACTAGGCTCGTCTCACTTGGTTCATGCCCGCGCCGCTGTTCGGCGCGAGCGATCAATTCCAATGTGGCAGCCGGCGTGATCTCGACGGCCACAAGTTCCAGGCCGGCCGACTGCATCACCGATTGCAATTGATCGACCAACTGTTTGGCCACCGTCACGATGAGCACAGCCCGCCCTTCGGCCGTCGGCTGCCGCGGCACCGGGACGTAATCGAGCAGCATTTGATCTAGCGGCAGCGTCGATTTCGCTCCCGCTTGATACCGCACGATTCCAGGCAGCATCTCGTCGGACGCTTGCGGGAGTTCGAGGCGTCGCACCACGACGTCTTCGCGCGGCAGCGCGACGAGCACTTGCTTGCCTTTGACGCCGAGTCGATCTAGTTGCGCCTTCAGCCACTCGCCCGCCGGCTGCGGCTGCTCGACGGGATCGATGTCGTCAGGCCACGCCAGCACAAAGCTGCGATGGACCGCAACGCCGGTGCCACTCACCTGCGCGTCCAGCCCGATCACCTGCTGTTTGCCCCATTCGATCGCGAGATAATTGGGCATGCGATTGCCTTGTTGGTTGTGGCCGAGTCGATGTAGAGGGTTTGCAAAATCATGGAGGGCAAAATGATACATGCCCTCGACATGATTTTGCCCTCCATCATTTTGCTTACGGTTTTCAGTTTATTGGGTCAGTAGGCCCGACGTTAAGTCATACCCTCGCCCCAGTTCCGAAAGATCGCGCAGCAGCACGAGCTTCGGCGGCTGCGCGGTGGCGTCGATGACCGCTTCCAGGCGCGTGACCGGGCCGCCGGAATCAAAATATCCCACAGACTGGATGCGGTGCACATCGCCGCGGCCGGTAATGTATCGGTCGAATTGCCGCATCAGGTCCAGGTCCACCAACCCTTCTGTCAACAGCCACGCGGTGGTCGATTGATTGGCCAGGCCCGTGAGCGACGGTGCGCCGGTGGACAGCGTCGGCTGCCGCGCGACAATCATGTCGGCCAATGGCTCAGTCATCCCGGGAATGCCCAACAGCACCTCGCGCGGCGCTTTGTTGATGTTCACGCGGCCAGCAACATAATCCTCGGCGTGCGGACTGAGCACGTCGAGCATTTTAGGCAGGAACCGCCGCAGTTTATCCGGTTCGCTCGACCATGGGCTCGTCATCACCGTACCGGCTTGACTGCGGGTTAGAGCCACCTGCGCGTCGATCAAATCGTATACCGAACCGATTCGGCTCTTGCCCGGCGGGCGCTGCGGCACGCCGGCTTGGGCGCCGGCGCCGGAGTTAGGCGTCGCGGCTGACGATGGGCCACTGGCAACATCTTCGCCCTCGCGGCGCACTTCGACGATGAACGCCGCTACGTCGTCGCCGAATTCGGCCGACACTTCCTCGAACAACTGGCCCAGCGACGGCTGGTTCAAATCGATACGCTGGCGGCCGTCGGCACGCCGGTTGGCCTCGCGGCTGTAAATTGTCAGATACGCGGCCCAGCCGCGATCGAGCACGCTGTCGGCGTTGTCCAGCGGCGGGCTGGCGTTGCCGTCGTCTTCGTTGGGATCCAGCAGCCCGTTGCGATTCAGATCTTCGCCGTAAATTGCTTCCGGAGTCACATCGCGCACGAGCAACAGTTCGTCGAGCGAATCCAGTCGCCCGTGCTTCGGCCGCCGCGGTGGGTCGAGTTTTTCGTAGTAAGCACTCTCCGCGCCGTACTTGCGCGGCACGTCGTCTGCGTCGAGCCAATCGAGAATCGCGTCGGCAATCTCGTACGTCATGCCGGGCAGGGACATCAGGATCGCGCGGGAAGCGTCTTCGTCCAAGAAATTCTCGCGCTGCCAGAGATCAATCATGTTCACGTTCAACTTGCCGGACTCGTCGCTCGTTCCGAAACGGATTGCATGTGCGGCGCGATCGCTTTCGAGCGGCGCGACGATGCTGAACCGCCCGCGGCCGCGAGCATTTTCCGCCGGCCGCATCAGCACACCGTGGAACAAGTCCGGCCGGTCGTAAAACGACTCAAACGGCGTTTCGGTCGTGCGGCCCAGCGTCGCCGCGACGTACTCGATCCCGGAATCGGCAAAAGAGCGAGTTTCCACTTTGCGGCCGAACATCGCCGTCGCTTCCCGCTCGGAGATCATCGTTTCGCTGAATGTATACGCGCCCAACGCCAGCAACACGACGATCACGAGCACAATCAATAGCACAGCGCCTCGCGCTCTTCTGTAGGACGGATTGCTAATCCGTCCTCGCAGCGCAACACGGTCGGATTGGCAATCCGTCCTACGGGAGATCATCGATTGCATCTAACTCTCCCCGCCGTTCAAAATCGGCTCTGACAACGGCATTAGAATCACTTGACGATAATCGTCAGTCAACGCGCTGCCGCCAAGTCTCGTTGCACTGACATCCGCCGGCCGAAAGCGAATCGTGACTTCCACCGCGCGAGGCAGCCGCTGTATGACTACGCTGTCCCACGCATCATGCCACGCAATGCCGTCAAAATAACGAAATCGTATTCCACGCACTTCGTGCGCGATGATGTTTGAGTTATCGAACGATTCTGATTGGGTGCCAGTCAAGTCGGCCGCGATCGCCGCTGCTAAATTGGTTTCAAATCTGGCGAGACCGCTCGTCGAGTTGCTTGAAAGTCTTGAAGCCGTCGAAGCGTTACGCTGTCCGGCGAGAGTTGTGGTGGAAATCGTCTGCGTGCCATTCTCCACGAATTGCCAGTACACAAATCGCTGGTCCTTCACGCTGGGCTCGAACACGGAGGTCGCGGGGCTGTCTGGAACTGCCGTTGTGGAAATTCTCGTACTGCTCGAACGGCTGACCTGCAGTAGCAGCCGCTCCGAGCTACCAATTAGTCCCACGTTTCTGGAAACGAAATCGTCGCCGGGACGGGTAACCCTGATCGACGAACCTTCGCCCGCCTGCTGCGGCTTGCTCAATTCAAATTTCTCGCGCGCAGAAATCTCCTCATCGCGAAACACAACGTCTCGAATGTCGCCGTGCAGCTTTTCGAGCAAGGCCCGCGCGACTTGCGATCGCTCCATTCGCTCGCGGCCGGCTGCCGAAAACTTCCAGTGGATGTCCAGTGCCGAGTAGACCGCGACAAGCAGCACGAGGCTGAGACCTAATGCCAACAGGATTTCAAACAGCGTGTGGCCGGCGCGCGGCAAGCTCTGACGGCGGGTGCCGATGGTGAACTCGCCCCCGTAGGACGGATTGCTAATCCGTCCGGTGTTCTGGACGGATTGGCAATCCGTCCTACAAGCTGCACACATTAGTCTCGGTCCTTGGAAGTTGAATCTTCTCCGTCGCGAATTTCTTCGATCTGCTCGGCCGTGGTCGAGCGAACGGCTTCTCTTACCGCACGGCTGGCGAACAACCGCGGGTCACGTACGTATCGCCTAAGCGAATACGAACTGCTGGCAAGGGCGCTGTTGCCCTGGTGCGACACGGTCATTTTGAGATCGATGAGATCGGGCACCGGGCTGGGTTGAACGGCTAGGCTCCACGTCCAGTCCGTATCGTCAGCGAACGCCGTATCCGACGTGTTCTCGATGAACTCAACCCCGGCGAGGACTTCGGCCAACTTCGACTCACAGCGGACAATGGCCTCGGTTTGCAGTTGTCCCTCGATGGCGGCCCGGCTGCCGGCGTTGATCAATTGAGCCAGCGCAGCAAGGGACGTCACAAAGATCGCCAAAGCCAGCAGCAATTCAAATAGCGTTAGACCGCTTCGCCGGCGTCGAGTTTGTGCACGATTCACGCGGGGCACGTTTCCGACCGTGCACCGAGAATTGCTTGTTACGGCACGTTGGGAAACGTGCCCCACGACGATCTTCATCGCATGCCCTCACGCTGAATCGGCGACGTGCTCGCCGCGCCGGTCAGGCCGCGCACGGATAGAAGCATCGAGCGGCCGTCGCTATCGGTTACGCGAACTGCCGCGTCGTTGGACGAACCATCGGGGAAGAACAATATCGGAGCAGACCAAGCCGCGCTGGCAAGCTGGCTGGCGTCGGCGAATTCGTTGAGTTGTTGCCGGGAGACTTTTTCTGTGGAGACTTCCGCCGCCTGGAACTGCATGCCGCGAGGTAATTCGCCAAAAAATCGCCAGCGGTTTAGTTGAATCGTCGTCCGGGCGTCCGTGGCCGTCGCGTTGCCGCCGGATGCCGATCGCTCCTCGGAGTAAGGAATCACCAGCATCCGGCGTCCTTGCGGCTCGTATCGGAACTGGTAAATCACCCCGTCGTCGATCGCGCGCACGCGTGCGGCCGCCAACTTACCGCGCATTTGCTCCAGCGCCTGTGTGAACCGATGCGTCTGGTACAGCCGCTCAGTCGCCGGATAAAGAATCGCCAACGCCACGGTCAACACGGCGAGGACGAGAAGCATTTCGAACAACGTGAAACCGCGAGAGGGAATGACGATTGACGAATGACGAATGACGAATGAATGACGAATTCCAAATGACGAACCCACTCGTACGACTCGACGACTGGGCTGCTGACGCGCCGCGTCACACGGTGTCTCCCTTTCGTCATTCGTCATTCGACATTCATTCGTCATTGGGTATTTCGTCATTCGTCAATTCACACGGTGTCTCCCTTTCGTCATTCGTCATTCGACATTCCTTCGTCATTGGGTATTTCGTCATTCGTCAATTCACACGGTGTCTCCCTTTCGTCATTCGTCATTCGACATTCATTCGTCATTGGGTATTTCGTCATTCGTCATTCCGCTCGGCGGTCATCTCACCAACGTGCTCTGCCAATTGTTGATGTCGTCCCCCGCGCCGTTTTCGTTGCGTTTGTTCGGCCCGGAAGACCAGATGGCGGGTTTCACGGAATTGGGGGCTTTGGAATTCGGGTACTCGTAGTTCATCATTTGGCCCCAAGCGTCGACGGGCAGTTGCTCTAGATACGGGCTGATCGATTTGCCCTCGCCGTCGACACCGGGATTCATCAGCAGCGCGAGCGCGGCGTCGCCCGACCCTTCGGGATAGTCGCCGTCGTTGTTGACGGCGTACAGCTTCACGGCGCCCTCCAGCCCGGCGATGCTGGCCTTGGTGGTCCGGATCATAGCCTCTCGCTGCCGCCCCAACAGCGCCGGCACAACCATCGCCGCCAACACGCCCAAGATGGCCAGCACCAATAAGACTTCCAACAGGGTGAAGCCTCGACAAATTCTATGGCAGCGATTCATGTTGGTATTCCCAGTCATGTTGACTCAGATTAAAGGAGTGCGATATGTCGATGGCCGTCGAGTTAGAGGTCGTTTCTCGCCATCTTCGTTTAACCCGTAGCCGAAGGCGAGGTTAGCACTCCCTCGCCTTCGGCTACGGGTTAAACGAGTTGGTTGTAGGTCTTGGGCCACGCTACGTCAAAACTCCCGAACTTTGAAAAATCGGCAGCAACAATCCCACGACCACGAACAGAATCAAACCGGCGATGATCAATAGCATCACGGGTTCGAGCAATCGGACGAACAGTTCGACCTGTCGTTTGGCATGTTGCTCCAGATTGTCGGCGATGTCGATCAGTACTTGTTCTAGGTTATTGGACTCTTCCCCAACGGCGATCATCTCGGCGATCTCTTCTGGGAATTGGCCGCTGGCGGCCAGCGGTTGAGCCAGCGATCGGCCGGCGGAGATGTTTTCCGCGGCGGCGGCAATGGCTTGGCTGAGTACGCGGTTGCCGGCGGCGTCTTTGGCAATCCGCAGCGCACGCAGGATCGGCACGCCGTTGTGCAGCAGCGTCCCCAGAATTCGACAGAAACGAGCGATCGCCAGGCTGCGAGCGATCGGCCCGAGCCCGTAGATCGTGAGCCGCAGCTTGTCCAGCCACAGCCGGCCGGCGTCGGTTCGCAGATACGGGATGGTGAAGACAATGGCCGCGATGATCGCCACCAGCAGGATGATGCCATAGTGCTGCAGAAGCGAACTAAAGCCCATCAGCGCGGTGGTCGCCCACGGCAGTTCGCCGCGGCTGCTCATGCGTTCGAAGATCGGTTCGAACTTCGGGACGAAAAACACCAGCATCGCCGTCACGATGATCGTGCCCATCGTGATCAAAAACAGCGGATAGGCCGACGCCCCAATCACGCGGCTCTTTAGCTCTTGTTGCTGATCGGAAAACACGGCGATCCGTTTGAGCACGTCCTCCAGGAAACCGCCTTCTTCACCGGCCCGTACCATACTCACCGCCAATTCGGAAAACGCCGCCGGGTGTTGCCGCAGCGCGTCGGCCAGATGCGTGCCGTCGGCCACTTGGTCCCTAACGTCGCGAATGACGAGCTTCAAAACCTTGTGCGTTGTACGCCGTTCCAATAATTCCAGCGACCGCAGCAGCGGCACGCCCGAACGCAGCAGATCCGCCAACTGCGAATAAAAGACCGCCAAATGCCGCGCGGGTATGCGACGGTTGGACCGCCCGCGACGAGCGGCCGCGGACTCGACTGCGTCGATCTGCACCGGAAAAAGTTGCTGCGAACTGAGCGACGAGACAACATCCTGCTCGCTGGCCGCGGTCAACACGCCAGTCACCTGCTGGCCCGAAATCTCACACGCGATGTATCGGTAGTCGGGCATGAACCTTGTCCTGAGAGCTTCAGTTTCTTTCGCGACAACTGAAGTCTTACGAGTTCAGCTACGAATTCGGTCACACGCACATTATACAACATCCTCTTCCGTGATCCGCAGCACTTCTTCGATGCTCGTCTGGCCTGCGCGCACTTTTTGCCAGCCGCAATGACGCAGCGACGTGAAGCCGCGGCCGAGCGCGTGTTGGCGAATCTGCGTGGCGCTGGCTCGCTCGAGGACCAGCTTCTGAATGTCACTGCCGGTCGGCAACAGTTCAAACAGCCCGGTCCGTCCCGCGAAACCTGTCGTGCGGCATTTGCGGCAGCCGACGGGCTTCCAAAGCTGCTGCGGAAGTGGCTGCGGGAAATCCGGCGGCAATTCGGTGTCGCCGGGAGTGTACACCGCTTTGCAGTCCGGGCACAAAACACGTAGCAGGCGCTGCGCCATCACGCCCATCACGGTGCTGGCGACTAGATACGGCTCGACGCCCATGTCGATCAATCGCGTCAGCGCGCCCGCGGCGTCGTTGCTGTGCAGCGTGCTGAACACGAGATGGCCCGTCAACGCCGATTGAATTGCGATCTCCACCGTCTCGCGGTCGCGAATCTCGCCAACCAGAATTACGTCGGGGTCGTGCCGCAGGATGCTGCGCAGCCCGGCGGCGAACGTCAGGCCGACTTTGGTCTGCACTTGAATCTGGCTAATTCCCTCCGAATGATATTCGACCGGGTCTTCGATGGTTACGATTTTGACGGCCGGACTTTTGATTTCGTTCAGCGTGCTGTACAGCGTCGTCGTTTTGCCGTGTCCCGTCGGGCCGGTCACCAGCAGGATGCCGTGCGTCTTGGCAATCAGCTTGCGGAATGTCTTGGCGATGTCGTCCGGCATGCCGACGTTTTTCAGGTTGAAGACCAGCCGCGTCTTGTCCAGCAACCGCAGCACCACGCCTTCGCCGTAGAGCATCGGGATGATCGACGCGCGCACGTCGATTTCGCGGCCCGCCAGCCGCAGCTTCATGCGGCCGTCTTGCGGGCGGCGTTTCTCGGCGATGTTCAACTTGGCCATGATTTTGAGCCGCGTGACGATGGCGGAGAAGAATTGATAGATTTCGGCTGGCACCGGTTGCACCCAGAGCACGCCATCGATGCGAAAGCGAATGATCAAGCCCTGCTCTTGCGGCTCGACGTGGATGTCGCTGGCGTTTTGCTGCAAGGCTTCCGTCAGCAGTTCATTAACCAAGCGGACGACGGACGCCGTTTGTGCCATCTCGGCCAGTTCACTGGCGTCGCGATGGTCGTCGTGCCACGGTTCCTCCCCTTCTTCCGCACGCTGCGCGACAAGCTGATTGATCGTGTCGCCGCCGACGCCGAGGTTTTCTTTAATCAATCGGACGATGTCGTCGTGGCGCGCGAGCACCACTTCCAGCGCGTGTCGGCTCAGAGCCCGCAATTCATCGATCGCATCCAGATCGAACGGATCGCTGGTCGCCACGACCACACTGCCATTGCGGCGCTCCAGCGGCAACAGCGAATGGCGAAAGACAGCCGCGCTGGGGAACTCGGCCAGCAGCGCGCGGTCGACTTGAAACTCACTCAGTTCGACACACTGCATGCCCAGTTCATCAGCCAGCGCCGACAGGATCGCTTCTTCACCGGCAAAGCCGAGTTCGGCGATCACATGATCCAGCCGCCGGCCGTGCGCTTGTCCGCGCGCCAACTCCAACTGCTCCTTGTCGATCAGCCCGCGTCGTAAGAGTACGTTTTCAATGTGCATGCTTACCGCATTATAGTCCAACGGCGAAACCCAGCACACGGCGGATTTCGGCGGGGCTGGTTTGACCGGCTTCAACGGCAGCACAGGCACGCTGCCAGCGTGTGACCATGCCGGACTCAACGGCCAGTTGCTCCAAGTGCGACGCGTCGCTGCGTGAAAGGATCGCGCGGCCCAATTCAGTCGGCTGCGCCGTAAGCATTTCGGCCAGAACCAGCCGCCCATGATAGCCCGTGCCGTGGCAACTGTCGCAACCAGCGGCTTCACAAGCACGCTGCACCGGCAAACCAAGCCGCGCGGACTCGTCATGCGTTTCCGTCGCGCACTGGCACAATCGCCGCACCAGCCGTTGATTCAAGATCGCCAGAATGCCGCTGCGAAGCAGGTACGGCTCAATGTCCATGTCCGACAGCCGGCTGATGGCGCCGGCCGCGCTGCCGGCGTGGAAAGTGGTCAGCACTAAATGGCCCGTCAGCGACGCCTGGAAGGCGACTTCCGCAGTCGCGCGGTCGCGCACCTCGCCGATCAGCACGACTTCCGGGTCCTGCCGCATCAAGGACCGCAATCCCTTCGCCATGTCGAAGCCAGCCGCAGTGTTCACCTGCGATTGAGCGACACCCGGCACGGCAACTTCCACGGGATCTTCCAGCGACACTAAACTCTTCGTGCCGTTCGACGCGCGCACCAGTTCGCGCAGACACGCGTAAGCCGTCGTCGTTTTGCCGCTGCCGGCCGGCCCAGTCAGTAGCACGGCACCGGACGTTTCCAACAGCGACCGCTGCAGTTGCTCGTGAATCTCCTGCGGCAAACCTAAATCTTCCAAATAGAGAAACCGCTTGTCGGCCGCGAACAGTCGCACGACCGCCCGCTCCCCGTGCAGCGTGGGAAACGTGCTCACGCGCATCTCGACGTTGCTCGGCCCGCGGCGGATGCGGCCTTCCTGCGGGACGTCGTTGCGATACGTGAGCAGCTCGGCCAGCACCTTCAGCCGCGTCACCACGTCCGTGCTCTCGCCCGATGGAAATTGCCCGACGCGCTGCAACACGCCGTCCAGCCGCCAGCAAACCTCAATCCCGTCGCCCGTCGGTTGCACATGCACGTCGCTGGCCCCCAACTCCCGCGCGGCATCCAACACCGCATCCACAAACCGCGTGGCATACGCGGCGTCGCGTGCGTCGAGCGGCTCCAAATTTGCTCGAATTTCGCTGGCACGAGTGCAACGATTGTCGGTTCCCGCTACGTTCACAACTTTATCTCGAATACGGTTGTTCAATCGTTAAGCCGGGAATCACTTGATAGTGCTTCACATTGAACGTACAGAGCTTCGCGCCGGTGCCAACAGCGCACGCGCCAATTAATGCGTCCAGTAGACCCAAGTTATGCGAGAGGTGATAGGTGACGAAATCCGACAGTGCTCGATTGCAGTCAACCTCCGACGGCCAAATGACGGCCAATGGCGCAACCAGCGTCAGCGCATCGCGAACTTGCCCAGCGTTTTGTGCGCCTTGGACCAATTCCATGACGACAAAACCAGGCACCGACGGCAACTCAGGAAGTGAGGTAAACCACGCGATCGCCGCAGCGTGATCGCGCTGAATGTCGATAAGAATGTCTGTGTCGAGCACTTCCACAATGAGTCACTCGCGGGTTCTGTGTTCCGACTGCCGGCGCAATTCCCGAGCTTGTTGTTGACTATCCGTGATATCAGGCCGAGTACCAATTACGCCCTGGCTCTTCCAGTACTCAACGAGATCCGCGCCGGACCGGGGCGGATTGCCGACCAGTCGCGCTGAGGAAAGAACACGTAGCACGTACTCGGACAAAGGCAGTCCAAGCTGTTCGGCTTCCGCCGACAACTCACTTTCCAGTTCTTGAGGTAAATTGAGTTGGATACTCATTTCCGATGACCTCAGCGGCGACTTTTATCCAGAAACGACGAGCATGCGGAGCAACGCCGTCCATGCAACTTGCACTTGGCCCGTTGGCGACGTTCAGCTTGGCCTGCTCCCATGATAACAGCACATGTGCTGTCCATCGAGTAGACCGGCACCAGGCGATTCCTGTTGTGATTGCATATTGATCTGTGTACGCTAATCGAGAATTCAACCGCGAAACTGAGCAGACATGCGTATTCCAGCCGTTGAGAATGAAGATTTGTGGAGCCATTGGCGATCGCAGTGGCGG
>JBGTKH010000692.1:0-6696 GCA_041744735.1 Pirellulaceae bacterium
GTGACCTGTTCCAGCGGCGTGCGGCAAGACCGGCTGCACGTCCTGTGCTTCGACGCGGAGAGCGGCAAGCAACTCTGGCAGCGGCAATTCTGGGCCACGGGGCGCACTTTGACACATCCATCCAGCGCCGTAGCTGCTCCGACTCCGGCCAGTGACGGCCAGCGTGTTTTTGCGTTCTATTCGTCCAACGATCTGATCTGTCTCGATCTGGACGGAAACCTACAGTGGCTGCGCGGGTTGGCGCACGACTACCCGAAGGCCGGTAATGACGTCGGCATGGCGTCGTCGCCCGTGGTCATCGGCGAAACCGTCGTGGTGCAGATTGAGAGCCAAGGCGATTCGTTCGCCGCCGGCATCGATACCGCCACCGGCGAAACTCGCTGGCGAGTGGATCGCGGGCAGCGTGCCAATTGGTCGTCGCCTGTGTCCTTGCCGGCACAGGGCAAGCGGCCCGCGGCGGTGCTGCTGCAATCGCCCGATGGATTGACGGCGGTCGATGTGCGCAGCGGCGAGGAGTTGTGGTCGCACAAAGCAGAATGCGAAGGCGTCCCATCGTCTGTGGCCACCGGTGACCGCATCTATTTGCCGTCCAATGGCATCACGGTGCTCAGCGTCTCCGATCAGTCAACGGCCTATGAGTTGGCATGGGACTCGAATCGGCTCGGCCCCGGCTCGGCCAGCCCCGTCGTTGACGGGGACCAGATTTACACAGTCAACCGCGCCGGCGTGCTGACGTGTGCCAACACGGAAGATGGCGAAATCGTGTGGCAGTTGCGTGTGAAAGGTCCGTTTTGGGGCACGCCCGCGGTTTCCGGCGGGCACATGTACCTAATCAACCAAGACGGGCTCGGTCAGGTAGTAAAACTTGGCGAGAAGGGCGAGTTGGTCGGCGAGAGCCCGCTGGGTGAGACGATTCAGGCCTCGCCCGCGGTCGCTGGCGGTGCGCTGTACGTGCGCAGCGACAAACATCTGTGGAAAATCGCGGCGGAGTGAAGAGGGTCGAGGGTTGAGAGTCGAGAGTCGAGCGATAGCAATCGAACCAAGCGGTCCTCTGCATGCCCGCATCCGGCCGCCGGGGTCGAAGAGCGTCACGAACCGCGCGCTGGTTTGCGCGGCGCTGGCCGAGGGCACGTCGATTCTGCGCGGTGCGCTGGATAGCGAAGACACTCAGGTGATGATCCAGTCGCTGCGTCAGCTTGGTTTGACTCTTGATCACGACGCGGAACATCATTCGATAAACATCGTCGGCTGCTGCGGCAGCCTGCCGGTTGAGTCTGCCGATCTCTTTGTCGCCAACAGCGGCACCACGATTCGTTTCCTGACGGCGCTGGTCACGCTAGGCCGCGGCGAGTATCGGTTGGACGGCATCGAGCGCATGCGGCAGCGGCCGATCGGCGATTTGCTCGATGCGCTGAATCAACTTGGCGCCGATGCTCGCAGTGAAGCCGGCAACGGATGTCCGCCGGTCATCGTGCGAGCCAATGGACTTGGCGGCGGCCGTGCGACGATCCGCGGCGATATTTCGAGCCAGTTCCTGAGCGGCTTGCTCATGGCCGCGCCATACGCGCGCAGCGACGTTGAATTGTCAGTCGTCGGATCGCTCGTCTCTCAACCTTACGTGCGGATGACGTTGGGTGTGATGGAAGTGTTTGGGGTTCAGGCGGATTGCCAAGAGCTCAGCGGCTTTTGCATTCCCGGCAATCAGCGCTATCAGGCTCGATCGTATGACATCGAACCGGACGCTTCGGCCGCCAGTTACTTCTGGGGCGCGGCCGCAATTACGGGCGGG
Organism: Pirellulaceae bacterium; assembly: GCA_041744735.1. Taxonomy (GTDB): domain Bacteria; phylum Planctomycetota; class Planctomycetia; order Pirellulales; family Pirellulaceae; genus JBGTKH01. The sequence continues at coordinate 1,790 of JBGTKH010000692.1, forward strand.
CGAATTACCGTCGAGGGACTCACTCGCGATGCGTTGCAGGGCGACGTGGCGTTTTGCGAATGTCTGGAGCGCATGGGTTGCACGGTGGACTACGCAGCGGATGGAATCACGATCACCGGCGGCTCGCTGCACGGGATCGAAGTCGACATGAACGCCATCAGCGACACTGTGCAAACGCTGGCTGCCGTTGCCTTGTTCGCCAATAGCCCAACGACAATTACCGGCGTGGCTCACATTCGTCACAAAGAGACAGACCGCATCGGCGACCTGTCGCGCGAGCTACGCAAACTCGGTGCGGCGGTCGACGAACTGCCCGACGGACTGCGAATCACTCCTGGTCGGCTGCAAGCCGCCGAAATCGAGACCTATAACGACCACCGGATGGCGATGAGCCTGTCTTTGGTCGGTCTAAGAGTCCCCGGCGTGGTGATTACAAACCCACAGTGCACGGCCAAGACGTACCCGCACTTTTTTGACGATCTTCAGTCGTTGAGGCATGGATCGCCTGGATAATTGTAGCTGCGTTCGCCAGAACGCGGCGACTTCAGCGGGCGCGATTCTTCCGAGCATCGGCGGTGGCCAACAGCTCCTCGGCGCGGGCCAGCAGCGCGAATCCTGAATCGCTGGCCGAGGCCGGGCGGCTCGCTGGGTCGCAGGCTTCAAACGGTCCGCGGCAGTGTTGACATACCACGATCTTCCCCAAATAGGAAACGCGGACCTGAAGGCGGCGCCCACAGGTTGGACAATCCTGCACGAAATAAGTGGCCAAAGACATGACGGCATCTCCTGCTACCGTGTGCCACGAAGCATCAGTTACGAGAGCCACAGTCTAAGTAATTCCGAGATGGGATTCAAGAATGAAATCCAAGATTTGGCGCGGATCGGCACCGAAGCGATGGCGGTCACCCAAACTAGACTCGCTAAGTCATCAAAAGTCGTCGAACTGAACGCTTGGAATGGCTGCCGCAGCTCATCGGATGATCAGGCGATTGTTCCTGCGCAAGCCTCTGTGACTAAACAAGATAGGCTCACTCAATGCGTTGAACGGACTCGATCAACACCGGCTCGACGGGGGTTCTGGGAAAGTTTTCTACGTCGTGGACGTCAATTTCGGAGATCTTGTCGACCACGTCCATGCCAGCGATGATTTCTCCAAAAACACAGTACCCAAACTGGTCAGCCGATTCGGAATCTTGATGATCCAGCGACGAGTTATCCACCAAGTTGATCAAGAACTGCGAGGTCGCGCTGTTGATGTACTCGGGGTGACGAGCCATGGCGATGGTGCCGCGAGTGTTCTTCAGACCGTTGTCGGCTTCGTTCAGGATTTCGGCACGGGCCGGTTTGGGCTGCATGTCGGCAGTGAATCCGCCAGCCGCGATCATGAATCCTTTGTCGACGTAGTGGAAAATAACCTGATTGTAGAAACCGCGATCGACGTAGTTTTCCAGGAAATTCTCGACGGTTCGCGGCGACTTCTCGGCATTCAGCCGGATGGTGATGTTGCCGAGCGACGTTTTCATCACCACGACCGGGTGCAGGTTCACCTTTGGACGCGCGGGGGTTTCGCTGGCTGGTGTGCCGCCGGAAAGCTGTACTGGCTTGACGATCGTCGGAGCAGCTTGAGTCGCCGCCAGCGTGCCCGACGTATCCGCGCCAATGCTGGCCGTGGGAGCACTCGTTGATTCGCTGCTCGATCCACAGCCAGCCATCAACAGCGGCAGTACCAGAGTCGAAACGACCGAAAACAACGCAAACCTGATGCGAACCTGCATTGCCAACGCCTCCTTGCCTGGCAGTTGCGCCCTTCGCGACAGCAAAGGGAACCGTGACGAAACCCATCCGATTAGCCGAATCTCGGCGTAAGCCCACGGCCGATGTCGAACGGTCGGCCTCCGTGGCGGCGTATCATCCACGGAACGCCGTTTTGATGCAACACCGGTTGCCCGAAAAATCGGATTTGGTATGAGCAACCTGGCAAACCCGAGATGCGTGCGCTTCCTAGCATTTCACGGGCATCGCATTTATATTTGGATAAGTTCGCGGCGTCCGGCTCCGTCTGTGCAGCAAGTCATTTGTCGCCGTCACAATCAATTGACTAGAGGAATGCAGCTATGCGTACGTCCCAATTCGGTCCCAGCGTTCGTCAAACCGGTCGCATCCTGGTGACAGTTCTGTTGGCAACTGGTCTCGCAGTTCTAGGTGTGCAACTATCAGTCCGCGCGGCCGAGGAATCTGCCGAGGTGCCGGGTCTGGTCAAGCAGCGGCCGGCGGAAGGTCGGTTTGTCGAGACCGATCAAGGCTTCATGGTCCCCTACAAGGCGACGATTCCCGGCACGGAAGCGACGTTCGAGATGACTCCGGTTCCCGGCGGCGTGTTCACAATGGGCAGCCCGGCCTCGGAAACGAACCGCAGCGACGACGAAGGCCCGCAATTCGAAGTCAAGGTCGAACCATTTTGGATGGGCACGTACGAGATCACCTGGTCCGAGTATATGCCTTACATGGCGCTGCACGACATTTTCAAGGGCTTTCAAACTCACAGCCTGCGGCCGATCACGCCGGAGCGCGAAGCCTACGTGATCACCGCCCCGTCGAATTTGTATGATCCCAGCTTCACGTTCGTACACGGCAGCAAGCCACGGCAGCCGGCCGTTACGATGAGCCAGTACGCTGCCAAACAGTACACGAAATGGCTCACCGGTCTGACGGGCCAGTTCCATCGCTTACCCAGCGAATCCGAGTGGGAGTATGCATGCCGCGCCGGTTCGGCAACCGCGTTTCACTTCGGAGACGATCCGTCCGCTTTTGACGAATACGGCTGGTACTTCGACAACGCGGACGAGACGACTCACGAAGTCGGCCAGAAGAAGCCAAACGCTTGGGGTCTGTACGACATGCACGGCAACGTTGGCGAGTGGGTGTTGGATCAGCATGTGAAAGATCACTACCAGAAATTTGCGGGCAAATCGGTCGCGGCCGCGGATGCCATTGCTTGGCCGACGAAGTTGTATCCGCGCGTGGTCCGCGGCGGTTCGTGGGACCGCGATCCCGAAGATTGCCGTGCCGCCGCCCGCCAACGATCGGACGACGACGAATGGCGCGAAGAGGATCCGAATTTTCCGCAGAGCCCGTGGTGGTTCACCAGCGGCCCGGCACTCGGCGTCGGTTTCCGCATCATTCGCCCGCTCAGCGCGCCGCCGCCCGCGGAACGGTCGAAGTATTGGGAAGCCGACATCGAGCAAATTCGAGAAGACGTGCGCTTCCGCATCGACGAAGAAGGCCGCGGCGCCCGCGGCGTCGCCGACCCAACACTGCCTCAGGATATCCAAAAGCTTCAAGAAGTGAAGCAAGGCGCGAATTAGCCCTTTGGAGTGCGGCGACTCGTCGCCGCTGTGGGATTTTCGGAGATTTTGGACGGGAGCAGACTTCGCGACCGCATTGTTTCACTACGACGGCGATTTGACCGGCACGAGGCATCTAAAAATCTTAAAGCGGTGACGAGTCTCCGCACTCCAAATCCGAAAGCATGGAACGACGTTTTCGCTGGAGACGATTGGTTCAGTTGCGGCTGGCGACACAAGCCCACGGTTCGCAACGCCCGCACATTTACTTTCCGCGTTAGTTGGTTGAAAGGCAGTTTCTCTGACTCACCTGGTCGTTCAGCGTCCACAGGTCGTACAGCAAGCCAAGTCCGATCAGCGCTCCGGTCAGCAGGTAGACGATGCCTGTGAGCCATTTGCCCAGATAGAAACGATGGATTCCCAGGACTCCCAGGAACGTCAACAGAATCCACGCCAGATTGAAGTCGAAAGGGCCGGCGTGATACCGCCAGTCCGCTTCTCGATCAAGACTGGGAATCAAAAACAGATCGATCAACCAGCCGATGCCGCACAGCCCCAGCGTGAAGAACCAGATCGTTCCCGAAACCGGCTTACCAAAATAGAAACGGTGCGCGCCGGTAAACCCGAAAATCCACAGGACATACCCGATCAACACAGAATGCGTATTTTTCGCTGCTTGCACCATGCTGAAGTCCGTCGGTGAGTGTGATGCTACATCAGCTTAACAAGCACGTCCCGCGTCCACGACACCGCACCGTCCGGCAGCACGACACGAAATCGCACGGTGCACTGCGAGGCGTCCTGGGGCACGTCCAAAACGCCTTGGGCGTAATAGGCGCTGTCGGAAGATTCCTCGTAAGCCGTGGCTCGTTCTTCGCCAATGACGTCCGCACCGTTGGCTGCCACCAGAACATTAAAAACCAGGGCGTCGACAACTGGCGTTCCGTTTCGCGTGATCTTTGCCACGGGATCAATCGACCTCAAGCCCTTTGCTGGGATGCGATATCCGAGGTCAATGACGGCATCGTCGTGAACGATCCCCTCTTCGATCCACACGATTTCGTTAGCGTCCCGATCACGATGCGGCGAACTGCGAGCACAGCCGACGGCCAGCGCGACGGTCAAGCACAAGAAGGCTAACAAGGTTCGCATCGTTCCGTGCACCTGAATCGACTGAAGCCGCCTGAAGGTTCGCTTGGACCCGAATTCAACGAACCATTGTACCGGCCGCGCGCTGGTTGATGTATAGCGTCCTCGGCATTCAACGGCCAACCGCGTTTGGACGAACCGCCGGATTCTTTCACGTAGCCGGACTCTCCGAGACCGGAATTGCGAGTCTCGGAGAGACTCGCCTACATAGAGGCGAAAAATTTGACAACGGCGACCAACCGGGCTACAAAACACCCTGCGAGTCGGACGTTGCGCCCGTTGTCGGTGGCGCCGCGCTCGGATTCTGGTTGTGTCCCAACATCGTGTTGCTAACGAAATTGAACGTGGGGTGGCTGGGGCTGAGTCCGCGAAGCCCCTGTGCGTCGCAAGCTGGGGCTTCGCGGACTCAGCCCC
>JBGTKH010000693.1:0-4053 GCA_041744735.1 Pirellulaceae bacterium
GGGCCACAGCGTCGGCGTAAGTCGGCTTGGCATCGCCGGGCTTCTGCTTGGCGCCTCCAGCCAGCGGGGATCGTCGCCGGGAACGCCGAACTCGCCCAAGAACCCGCGGACCTTGTGCTCGTTGAGCCACTCGGCGAATGACTTTAGCCGCTCCACGCCGATCTGCGGATGAGCGTCGCTGTCGTCGTAACTCTGTGCATAAGTCCCGGAATGGTCACGGTCGAAGTATTGGTGGGCTTCGTACACGAGATTGTTCGCCGGGTCATTGAGGAGCTTCGGAGTCATTATTGATTACTGCGTCACACACACTTCGCCAGCGAGCATCATTCCGGCGGAAGGTTCATTGGGATGCCACAAACTTGTATTACGCGGCAGGCTGTTGTGAAATCTTGATGGAAATCCACCGACGAAGTGCTTGACAGCGTCGTCGGGCGGGCCGATAGTCAGGCACCTCGTGTGCGGGCCGGCCACAACGAGGCGCAGTTCCTGCGCTGGTGCCTTCGATGGAGTTCCTTGCAAATGCCAAACGAGTCGCTGCAGCAACTGCTGACGGGAGTGTTGGGGCATCTGAGCATCAGCACGTCAGCAGAAAAAAGGGACTTGGCCCGCCTTCAAGATTTCTTCTCCCGCTCCATCATTCCTGACGAATTGGGGGAGCTTACGGGCCGCAGCTTTTCGTTTGAAAATGCCGACTTGTTTTCCCCGGAAAGGGTCGCCGAGGATCAGCTAGAGGTCATCCGCAGATTGGCGGAAGGCGTGGCAGAGCCGGAGTACCGGGTTTTCGTGCGGGAAGTTCCTGTGCGAAGCACCCAGTTGTACGCTTCCAACCCGTTGTGGGCGGGCGGCGCGGAAGCTGAAAGCACCGTGGGTCCCTTCGCCCGCGCCGATGGGCGGCTGGTTTGGTTTGACTTCTTTCGAATCGAAAAACTCGTTGCTCTCTACGTGCAGGGGAACGCTCAGCCGGCGTTACTGTTCAAGATCACTACCGGCGTTCAGTATCTGGGCATTCACCTGCCGCTCACGGCCGAGGCATCGTCCCAATACAGACTGGGCCCGGGGAGCATTTGGATTAACTCGCAACTGCTTGCGCAAAACGCTCCCACGGGCTACTTCACCGGACTAACCATCACTGCCGGAATGATTTCGCTGAGCGCCAAGCCGCAGTTGATCAATGGCAAACTAACGATTCCAGCAAGCGCGGTGGTCAACGTCCAACTGACGCTGAAACAACAGCCGGTCACCGGTGCCGACCCGTCCAGCCCTTACGGCAAGGATGCCCGTAACGTTCAACTCGATTTGCCGAAGACGCTGGCCTTTCACTTTACTGGGCAAACCAGCGGACTGGACAGCGCGGGCGACGCGGCCTGGCTGGTCTATGGCCACCGCGCGTCGTTTAGATGGAATCGGCAACAGACGGCGAGCTACGACGGCCTGCTCCACCGAGTCTTAATTCCCTTCACCGCTTCGACGAAAACTTTCCGCGTAAGCGAAAACCTGTCGCCCTTCCATACGCTCGCCGGGGAAACGCAGATCGCCGGAAGTTTTTGGGCCTTGCCCGCGGCCGTCATTGACGTGGCGAACCCATCGCCCGCCGAGGGCATTGGTGCCATGCTCGTGCGAGGCGGCACGGGGTTGACGGCGGCATGGAGCGGCTTGCAAGGCGGCGCGATCCGGTTGAACCAGCCCTACGTCATGGCAGCGCCGGGGCGGATCGCCGTTTCCGACCTGACCGCAGGCAACATTGTTTCGCATCACAGCTTCAACTTGTGGAAAGATGCACAGAATCCGTTCGGAACCAAAGTGCAAGTGCAATTCCCGGCGGTGGCCCCGTTCTATTACAACACGCTCGTCAGCGGCGTGGAGTTGTTGATGACGCAGGGGCACGCTGACGTGCAAGCCGATCGGCCTGTGACTGTCAGTGGCGCGGCACTGGAGATTCGTTCCAGAAATTCACTGCTCGTGCTGGCGGCGTCGAGTTCGTTCCGACTGATCTACTTGTTCGACGATAACATCCTGTTCGACAGTCTTAGCCAGGTCCAAGATCCTAACGCGCTGCCGAAGCCATGCTCACTGGCGCTGCACAACGCCCTGTTCAAGGTGACGCCGGTGAATGGTTGCCTACTCTTCGGCCAATTGGCGGAGGACTTCGTGACGGTGGAACGAGGACATCTGTTCCTTACGTTCGGGCTGCTCGCCTACCTGCCCACACTCCCCGACCCGTATGCCGCCAACCTCGGCCGGCTGAAATTCCAGTTCCGCGGCAACCGGGATGCGGCCCTTACCGGCGCAACATTCGGCAACCAAACAATCTGGCAGTTGCTGGTGTGCCAGGTGCAATGGCAGCCCGACGCGGCCGTGGAGGTATCATTCCACTTTGCGCCACTGCCTGGACAGACCTCGCCAGCGCAGTCGGGCACGACGCCGAACATCAACTTCCTGGCGTTGGCCGGCAGCGGCGCGGACGGAAAATCGCAGGCGTACATCAAGTACGAGGACGAGGAGCCTGCCGGCACTGCGGCGAGGTCCACTTTTCCACCCTTGCCGGATTACGAAGAGATCTGGAACGGCGGCACGGGACGTTTGCGGGACGATTACTTCGCGCTGCTTGATGTGAGCACGAATGCCGATTTGCTCGGCGTCAGCTTTGGCGTGTTTCTGGACCGACGATTCGCCATGGTGACGACGCTCGCGCCGGTAGGTTCAGCACAGTTTCCGTTGCAGGTGCAGGGCCTGGACGTCGTGAGTCGCGGCATGAACGTCCGAGCGTTCACAGTGCCGCAGATTTCGTGGGAGCCGGTACACAACCTGACGCCGCCGGCCGTCGCAGGCGACCCCGCCGCTGGCTTTAACTATTATCCCGACGACGGCGGTCCCACTCGCATCATCAACAACAGCGGCGAGTCGGTTGCTCTGGCGCCAATCCAACTCTCTGATTTCTTGGTGGAGAATTTTGCCAAGCAGAAAGACTTCGCCGCTCTCTCGCTGTTCACGTTGCCCTTCGGAATGCGCGCGATGGCGCTGTTACAAAGCGACTACGTTTATCAGGGCAACGTCCGCCGGGGAACGAAGGTCGATTTCAACTCCAAGGTTTTCCCCAACAACACCGTCGGCGGGCGGCAATTGCAGGTGGACGGCGGCGAGGCGCTGCGGCAAGGCGAGAGCGACATGTTCATGGGCAGCACCCTGCAGATCAACAACATCCTCAACCTCTCGGGCAATCCGACCGGCAACAGCACGCTCGGCAGAACCGTTACCAAGATTTTCAACAATGAATGGATGCTCGAACCCTTCCAGCTCATTCGCGACCGAGGCGTGCCGCTGGAACGCATGGATTTGAGCGGCTACGGGGCGAGTATCTTCAGCAATTGGCTGAACCCGCATGCGGCCATCGCCGAGACGAGTCAGGCGAAATTCGATGTGTGGGTCGGCCGCTGCGCACACGAGATCATCCAGGTCAGAAGCATCATGTACCCCTGGGCCATCAAAGTCGTGCGCACGATCACACTATTCCGTACGCCGAGCGGCTACGTTTATCGCTTCGATACGGGCTGGCGGGCGGAGAGCGATGGCCGCTTCGATTTCACCTACTATGTGTACGATCTGGTCGGCGGCAAACTTGTTCCGAAGCTAAAACAATCGCCTTATCACATTCATCCTGGCGTGGTCAAAGGCTTGTTCAATGTCAAGGATATTCGTGAAACGGAGTCGATCTTGCCCTATACGGGCACGATGGTCGTGCCGCACCCGGAGCCGGTGGTTGATATTAACGGAAAGGAAGTCCCCAACGTCCCCGGCGGCACGAGTTACGGCTTCGAGCTGCAGCCCGTTTACTTCAACGCCGACGTGGAGATCGAAAACCCGGTTAGCGGTTTTATCGCCGCGGAATACGGCGGACAGCAAAAGAAACTGGTGCCTGCGAAGCAGACACGGCAAACGCAAACTAAGCCTTTGAAATTCCAAGGACTTGCGCCAGGTAGTTGATATTCCAGCCGGCGATGCGCCGGCGCATGGCGATACTTTTCTTGTCGGTTTGCTGCTTGAGCAGGCTGATGG
>JBGTKH010000694.1:0-4624 GCA_041744735.1 Pirellulaceae bacterium
GGAGGATCTGCAGTTTCCGCCGGAGTATCAAGAGCGAATCGTGTTCGACGTCGGCACCCAGCGGCTCATTTACCGCGGCTTCATGAGCAAAGCGGACTTTGACAGTTTGGTCGGTTTGCACCACGATTTCCCTTACCAACGTGCTGTCGACGAACTCTTTCGGCTCAGCCACTCGGCGGCGGAAACCGAGCGGCGCTGGTCTCGTTGGTGGATCAGTTTTCTGGCCATCGCTGGCTTGTCAGTGGCGTTCATACTCGTCCGAGTCATGCTGAGCCATTAATGGGGCCCCAGGTGGCGCGCGCGTTCCAATGAAACGGTGTCGAGCGGCCCAGTCCAAGCATCTCAACGACCGCTGGGTTTATATAAGGTGCTGCCGATGCGGAAGCCGGCGCTTTCGAGGGCCGCTTTGGCGGGGCCGGTCGACACGGATGTGCCACGCACGGCGACGACGATTTCTTTCGCTGGTTCGTCGACGATCAACGAAGCGGTGTCGGCCCATTCAATGCCGGTCAGTGCTTGGCGTGCGGCGTCGGCCGCATCACCACCACCGCCGAATTCCTGCATTTCGAAGACCACCACAGGGCCGGTGAACGGCGGTGTGGAGACAACTTCGACTTTGAAGGAATCAAAGAATTTTTCCACGTCGCCGCTGGCGGCCGATTCGGGTGCGCCTGACCACATGAGTTGATAAAAACGCCAGCCAACCATGATACTGCGGCCGCGGCGGACAACGAACCGGCCGTTGCTAATCGCGGTCAGTGTTTGCTCACGGGCAGGATGCCCGTCAACAGTAATCTCGCGCTGCTCCCAAGAACTGGTCATGCCTTGAGACAACAGCGCGCGGCCCATCGAGTTGAGGAAAAAGTCCGGCGCGACGCCAGGTGTTTCCGTTAGGTCGAATTGCATGACGCTAAACATGTTGCCTTTGCCATCTGTGAGCGCGGCGACACTCATTTCCCCTGAGCCCGCGCCAGCCATCGGACTGCGAGTGACCTCGGGACGTGCGGGCATCGAAATTGAATAGTTTCCGGTCGGTGACGTGTACGTTTGCCAGTTCGCGGCGACCTGCCAGCCCTCCGGAGCGGTAACTACAGGCGGTTCGGACGATGCCAAATCAGATGGCTCTGCTGCGTTCGCAGTGGTCGAAGCCATTGCCGGGGCTTCTGGCGTTGCGGAAGTTACGGGCTCAGCCGATGCTGGCGTGGCGGTCGTCGACGTCGACTGGGACGATGGCTCAGACGCTGTCGAATTGGCAGCGGCGTTGGCGACCGTTGGCTGTGTGTTTTTCCACGACGACCAAAAGGAAGTCACCAGGATTGCGATACCCAGCATCACTAGTGCGCCGATGCCCGCGGCGATAATGCCGACCAGCATGCCTGTGCTCATGACCGGCGAATCATCTTGAGCCGCCCCTTGTCTGTGGAAGCCGCCCGCGGTCGGTGCGCCGAACGAGGGCGCTGTGTATTGAGGCTGATAGGCTGTGGCGTTTTGCGAGCGGTTGTCATAAGCCGAAGTGCTCGGCCGCGGTGGATGCGATAGCGGGATGTCCAGGATTCCGCCGCACGACGGGCACCGCACGCGCTGGCCAGCCAACGAATCCTTGGCTTCAAACCGCTTGCCGCAACTACAACTGACGACTACCGGCATGTGAGAAACCTCCACGACTTTAATGAGAGAACGCAGGCGACCGCGTACTGCCATTGCACCACTGTGTATCGTACTCGGGCAGGGGCGATTTTGAACAGTGCGCGAGCCTTCTAACCCCAGAAATGTGCAGAAGATTCGCGGCGACGGTGTTGGCCGTAAATTGACAAAAGAAAACCCGTCTGCGAAAGTGGGGTTTAGATCAGCACCGAAGAACCGCCTCTTCCGTTGCCTGTGCGAACCGATCACCGCTCTTTTTAAGGATCGAAGCGATGAAGACAGTCTCTCGGGGATGGAAAAGGATGCGCCTTGGCCGCTGCCGCGTCCGCGCCGCTGGGTGCAATGGGTGAACGAACCGCAAACCGAGGCAGAGCTAGCCGCTCTGCGTCACTGTATCCGGCGCGGTTGCCCTTTCGGCGACGAGAGCTGGACGGAGAACACAGTGCGCGAGTTGGGACTGGAGTCGACGGTCCGACCGCGAGGCAACCTTCAAGCCTTCGGGGCTGGTGCGGTAGATGGCGGCGAAGTTGTTCCAAACGGCGTCGATGAAACGCAAAACGCGATCCTGCAAAAACTCGCCTGGGAGACCGTATCCAAGTACCCGCACGCTGGCGTCACGGCCAAATGAATCCCACAATGATTGGGCCTCAGCGCCGGCAGCCACGCCGGGCTCAGCAACAAATTCGGCACCCAATCAGAAGGGACGCAACATGCCCGCTTCTACGCGAGTTTTCGTTTCTGCGACGTCCGGTGACCTTGGCTCCGTGCGCCAGTTGGTCAAGGAAGCCCTTCTGTCAATGGATTGCCACCCGGTCGAGCAGACGAATTTCCCGCCGGACTACCGCACGGTCGAGGAAGTTCTGAAGGAAAAGATCGCCGGATGCCAAGCCGTCCTGCACATCGTCGGCATGCGCTACGGCGCGGAACCAGATCCGGCGAAGCTCCCCGTGGGCATCCCGCGCCGGTCGTTCACCCAGATGGAATACGATCTAGCCGGCCAACTCAACAAGAAGCTCTACGTCTTTCTCTGCCCCGGCGATTTTCCGTACGACGAATGCGAACTGGAGCCGCCAGAAAAGCAACAGCTTCAAAAGGCCCACCGCGCCACGATCTTCGTCGATCCACACCTGCGCACCGAAGTCGCCACGCGCGAACACGTGGGCGCCAAGGTGCGCGAGCTACAACTCGAACTGCAACAGCTTCGCCAACAAGTTCGACGCAGCACGCACAAGGTGCTGATCGGCATCGCCGCACTGGTCGTCGTGCTCTGCGGGATCGGCTATGGCGTCGCCCGGCTGACCGGCTTGGTCGGCGGTGTGACCGAGCAAGTGGCCGATGTGCGGGCAGGCGTCGTGGACATCAGACAAGCCGTCGAAGAAGTTCCCAAGAAGACCGTCGAAGAGATTAAAAAACTCTATGAGGATCCCGACGTCCTAACCGGCAAGCTGAAAAGCCACATTCGCCAGCGGGCTGACGAGCAGATCGCGGAGTTGCGCAAGGACAGTTCGAATTGGCGAAAGATCGACGAGATCGAGAAACGCCGGGACCAGCAATTGGACGGCGTCGAGCAACTTGTCGCCACAATCCGCGACGGCTTGGCCGGTAATCCGGACCCCATCTTTACCGAAGCGGCCAGGATTCTCGCTGAGCAGGGAGTGGACGAGGCTATTGCGTATCTCCAGGCGAAGCAGCCCGCCATTGAGAGCCGCGTGAAAGCAACAAAGACCCGCCGCGATGAGGCCCAGTCGGATTTCCACCAGTCTCTCGAACCCTGGCTGCTGGAGGCCGACTTGCACGAGACGAACCTGGCGTGGAATGAAGCAATGCGACTGTATGAACGAGTGGCCGCTGAGGCGCCCGACTGGTCTCGTGCCCGGCGGCAGCTTGGTGGCTTGCTGAATGACCTCGCTTTATACCCGGAAGCCGAGCCGCACCTTCAGGCTGCACTGCAACTGGCAAGCGATGACCGCGAGAGGTCCGTTGCCGCCAATTCGCTTGGAGTGTTTTACGTTAACACGGCTCAATGGGAACAGGCCGAGTCACTTTTGAAGCAATCTCTTGAACTCAGCGAGAAGCTCCACGGCTCAGATAATCCCGCAACCGCGACCGTCCTCAACAACCTGGCGCAGTTGCTCAAGGACACGAACCGTCTCGCAGAGGCCGAGCCGCTGATGCGCCGTGCATTGGCCATCGACGAGCAGTCCTACGGAGACGAACACCCTCCCGTCGCCCGTCACTTCAACAACCTGGCGCAGTTGCTCCAAGACACGAACCGTCTCGCGGAGGCCGAGCCGCTGATGCGCCGTGGGTTAGAAATCGAAGAGAAGTCCCGCGGAGTCGATCACCCCTTCGTCGCGATCCAGCTCAACAACCTGGCCCAGTCGCTCCAGGACATGAACCGTCTGGTGGAGGCCGAACCGCTGATGCGCCGCGCGCTGGCCATCGACGAGCAGTCCTACGGCGCCACACACCCCAGAGTCGCCATCGACCTCAGCAACCTGGCGGAGTTGCTCCGGTTCACGAACCGCTTGGCGGAAGCCGAGCCGCTAATGCGCCGCGCACTGGCTACCTATGAGCAGACCTTCGGAGCCGAACACTCACTCGTCGCCGTCCAGCTCAACAATTTGGCGGCGTTGCTTCAGGCCACGAACCGTTTGGCGGAGGCCGAGCCGATGTATCGCCGCGTGCTGGCCATCGACGAGCAGTTGTATGGAGCCGACCACCCCAAAGTCGCAATCCGCCTCAACAACTTGGCGTCATTGCTCCAGGCCACGAACCGGCTGGTGGAGGCCGAACCGCTGATGCGCCGCGCGCTGGCCATCGACGAGCAGTCCTACGGCGCCGAGCACCCCACCGTCGCCATTGAACTTAACAACCTAGCGCTGTTGCTCAAAGCCACGAACCGTCCGGCGGAGGCCGAACCGCTGATGCGCCGCGCGCTGGCCATCGACGAGCAGTCGTACGGGGCCGAGCACCCAAG
>JBGTKH010000695.1:0-8514 GCA_041744735.1 Pirellulaceae bacterium
ATGCCGTCGGCCAATTGCCCGTCGAGCCACTGCCGCAGCAAGCGGTCCAAACAAACAAGAAACGCGGCCAGCGTTTTGCCCGATCCGGTCGGCGCGGCGATCAGCGTGTGGCGTTCCGCCGCGATGTGCGGCCAACCCAGCCGCTGCGGCTCGGTGGGCTCGCTGAATCGCGCTGCGAACCACTCGGCAATGATTGGATGAAACGGTTCCCACGACATGCCGTCTATGATAACCAGTTTCGCGCCGAACGAGCAGGCGCGGGGTGCCTCGTTTATATTTCGCCACACGGTGGCACCGGGTATAATGAATCACGCACGAAACATATCCCTGCAAGGGAGCCCTGAACATGGCTACGATATTGCGACCCGCCGCCGGCCGGCAGGATCGACTGGAATTACACAGCGGCGACCGCATGACGCGCGACGAGTTCCACCGCGTTTACTCACAAATGCCCGAGGACTTCAAAGCCGAGTTGATAGGAGGAATCGTTTACGTGGCCTCTCCCCTAAAGCTCCCGCATGGCACAAGCAACATGCCGTTGAGTACTCTCTTTTACCTCTACGAAGCTAATACACCGGGTGTCGAATCAGGCAATAACACGACGATCCTGCTCGGAGATGCGGGCGAACCTCAGCCGGATTTGTTTCTGCGAATCCTGCCCGAATTCGGTGGTCAATCGCAAACGACGCCAGATGAATACATTGACGGTGCCCCTGAACTGACGGCCGAAGTCGCGCACAGCAGCAAGTCGATTGACTTGCACGGCAAGCGCGACGATTATGCGCGTTACGGTGTGTGTGAGTACCTGGTGCTCTGCGTGCGCGAACGGCAACTTCGCTGGTTTGACTTGCGCACTCAGCAGGAGCTGCAGCCGGATGATGACGGCGTGCTTCGACTGTTTACCTTTCCCGGACTATGGATTCACGGGGAAGCGCGGTTGGCCAAGGATAGCCGGCGAATGCTGGATACGTTGCAGCAAGGACTGGCCACAGCGGAGCACGCCGATTTTGTGAAACGACTCGCGTTGGCTCGCAACACGGCGGGCGGCAGTGCATAATGCGGCTGCGATTCTTGAGACCATCTTTCCTTGCCAGGTGAATTCATGCGTAACCGCGATTCCCTCAATTGTCGGCGTACACTTTGCGCGCCATGCTTCTTCCTTCTAATTCTCTCGCTGGCAGCGGCGAGTTTTTCGCGCACTTCGACGGGGGCCGAACCGCCGGCCGCGAAAGAGAAAAACCCGGCGAACTTGTTCAACGGCATGAACCTCGATGGCTGGCGAGTCGCGGATATGTTTGATTTCGCCAAGCACGGGCCGGTGGTTGTCGAGAAGGGGGAAATCGTTTTGGGAACGGGCCAGCCGGCGACGGGCATCTCGTGGAAAGGCGAACTGCCGCGGATGAATTACGAATTGTCGTTGGACGCCAAGCGGATCGAAGGGGACGATTTCTTCTGCGGCTTAACGTTTCCCGTGGACAAGAGCTACTGCACACTGATCATCGGCGGGTGGGGCGGAGGCGTCACCGGTCTATCGAATCTGGAAGACCAATCGGCCGTGGACAATGCGACGACAGGCTACACCGAGTTCAAGCAGAACCAATGGTATCGCATTCGGCTGCGCGTGACGACGGAGAAGGTTGAAGCCTGGATCGACAAGGAGCAGATCGTCGACGTGAAAGCCGCGGACCGCAAGTTTTCGATTTGGTGGGAGCAAGAGCCGGTGCGGCCGCTGGGCATCGCCACGTGGCGCACAAAAGCGGCGCTGCGCAACATTCAACTCACGCGGCTCGAGAAGTAAGAAGGGGTCGGGAGTCCTTTTCCATTTGGCGAATCGGCATTCTAATCATTGACGCCATTCTCCGCCAAATGGAAAAAGACTCCCGACCCCGTTTGTACAATCACATCCGGCGGACGCGTTTCTGAACGTCAGTTTCCAGAGCGCCAAACGCCGACTCGTGCCGCTGCAGCGACATCGACAGCGCGCCAAGCAACCGCTTGGCGGTGAAGAAATTCATTATGATTCGTTGGTCGATGCGCACCGGCTTTTCGGGCACGCCCATCGGCTGCGGATTCAGAGCAAAGTCGATGATCAACTCTTCGGGCGATCCAGTCACGCGGCAAAAATTGCAATACGTGCCGGTAATGCCCGAGTCATCCACCTCGATTTGCATCTGCTGCTGGGCCGGTGGTTGTGGAGCCGGTGCGGGTGCTTCGGTGTCGTCGGGTTTGTCTGCGGATTTAGCCATGTCTGTTCTCCTGGGGTTGCGATTGCCGTGCACGTCCGATTTGCCGAGTTTGCAGTGGATGGATGCAATCTCTTCGTTTTGTATGGCACGTCTGAAATCCCTAAACTTACCGAACGCGGCGGTTATCGCAAGATACGGTCTCGAAAAACTTGTCGTGGAATTCTGCCGCAACGAAAGTCGGACGGACGCCTTCGTCCGTCAAAGTCCGAAGGACGGACGGGGGCGTCCGTCC
Source organism: Pirellulaceae bacterium (assembly GCA_041744735.1). GTDB lineage: Bacteria > Planctomycetota > Planctomycetia > Pirellulales > Pirellulaceae > JBGTKH01. Next base: position 2,479 of record JBGTKH010000695.1, read on the forward strand.
GACAACTTGCGCGACACGCGGCGCATCGAATCAAACGCGCGTACTGGGCAGAGTAGGCAAGATATCAGGCTTGAGTTTGCGACGGCGAGCGGGCTCATTGACGAGCCTTCAACCGCCGGCGCCGACATGGTGACAGTAAACTTGCAGAATCAGTTCGCCTTCACTTGCCTCGTGATCTTGGAACTGTTGATAGAAAGCGTCGAAGCGAGACGCCGTGAATGTCGTCAGGTTGCTCAATCTTCTGTCGTACAGATACTGCTCGGCCTGATCGACGATCGAACCGAATTCAGAATACAAACGCCGGTGCTGGTTGCGCAGATCGTGAGCCCGCCGGCTGACCTGCGGCGCCACGCTCAGCGGGTCCTCGAAGTAGCCGTAAGCTTCTTCGAGCGTAAAATACGTGCCCAATTCGTCGAGCAATTGGCGCAGCGTATCGACCAGTAGTTTGGCGCTGGCCTGCGTGGAAATCGGCCAATGACACAGTCGGCGGACGCGCGCCAACAATTGCCACAACTCTGAACTGGCCTCTTTGATTTCCTGCAAAAAGGCGCCGTTGACCGTAAACGTCGCAGTGGCAGTGATGGTTGCCATACCATCCTCCTTGCCCGCAAATGAATTCGACAGCACTGGCACGGCTGTGCGTGAATTGACAAGCTTAGTCTAAGCGAATCGGCAACGCTCGTCAAGAAACAGAGGGAAGCTGCGGTGGGATTGTGAAATAGAAAGTGCTTCCGGTCTGGCCCGCCGATTCGACCCAGATGCGACCCCCGTGGCGCTGTACGATTTTTTTGCACACGGCCAAGCCAATTCCCGTGCCGGGAATTTGGGAGGTCGCCAGCCGCTGAAACAACACAAAGACTCGATCGGCTTGTTGTGGTTCAATGCCGATGCCGTTGTCGCGAACGCAAAACAGCCACTCGTTTGTCGTGCGCTGAGCGCTGATATGAATCAGCGGCGGGGCATCGCTGCGATACTTAATCGCATTGCCGATCAGGTTCTGAAATAGCTCGGCAAGTTGTGCCTTGTCACCCACAACGGTTGGCAGGGCGTCGCGTGTAACGGTGGCACCGCTGGCCGCGATTTGCGGCTGTAAATTCGCGAGGGCCTCGTCGAGCGCGGCGTCGCACGCCGTGGTGTCGAACGGATTGTGCCGTCCTCCTACGCTGGCATATTGCAAGAGATCGTCAATCAACGCGCCCATGCGCTGCGCTGCGGCGCCCGAATGGGCCAGCAATTCGGCACTCTCCGGTGTTTGGTGATCGGCGTATTTTCGCTGCAAAATCTCGCAAGCGCAATTAATCACTGACAGCGGGGCCTTAAGATCATGCGACACCACGTGAGCAAACTGGTCCAATTCCTGATTGCTGCGTTCCAGTTCTGCGGCATAACGCTGTAGCGCCGTTTGTGATTGCATGCGTTCCATCGCATAACGCACCGACCGCAGCAATAAGGCGCCGGTGATTTCGGATTTGACAAGGTAGTCCTGCGCACCCTGCCGCGCTTCCTGCATCGCCAAATCCATGTCATCGAAGGCGGTCAGCACGACGATGGGAACGTGCGGCATCTGAGAAACGACCCTAGGCAACGTCTGAGGCGTATCGCTGTCCGGCAGCCGCAGATCTAACAGCACGGCGTCAATACCGCCCTGCTCCAGACGCGCCAGCCCGGCGGCCAAACGGTCCACCCATTCCATCGTTACTTGGCTGTCGTTCGCGCCGGCCAGATGACGCCGAATCAGCGCAGCATGGTCGGGCTCGTCTTCAATCAATAGCAGGCGGAGCGGTCGGTGACACAAGATGACACCCCTCATTCACGGCAGCTTTAGATTAGCTGCCGTTGCCGTCCGTAATCTGCCTTAATGGCGGGAACAGCAGCGCTCTCACTAACGACACATATAAATACGCGATATAGTCCGAATTGCATAGGGGTACAAATGGGACTATATCGCATCCTAATATCAAAAGGTAAGCGGCGCCACAAACCGGGCGCGATTTCTTGACGAGTGCGACGAAATGCGAGCACGCGTCGATCAACTTGGGGAGGGACGGTTCCAAACGCCCCAGTAGACATTCAGGTCGCAGACCATCTGGCGAAATTGGTCAAAGTTTGCCGGTTTGACCAGATAGCTATTGGCATGTAACTGATATGCCTTGCGGCGATCCGCATCATTGTCGGATGTAGTTAAAATCACCACAGGAATAGTTTGCAGTTGCGGGTCGCGCTTAATCGCGGCCAAGAGTTCGTGTCCGTCCATCTTGGGAAGGCTTAAGTCCAGCAGCACGACGTCGGGGCGCGGACGAGTGGCGTAATCGCCGCGCTGCCGGAGATAATCTAACGCCTCGATTCCATCGGTCACGCGATTCAGGGAATTGTTGAACCGCCCTTCTCGATCAAACGAGCGCGAAATCAACGCCGCGTGAGAATCGTTGTCCTCGACAAGCAGAAAGTGGACCAAGTTGGAATCCATGCCACGACCTCGCTTCACGGTGAACCATCCGCTTCCTGTGGCACCGCTGATAAAACGGGGGAAAGGACCGGCAAGGATAACCAAAACGTGGCCCCGTAGCCAGCCCCCGACTCGACCCAAGCTCGTCCCCCGTGTGATTCCATGATCCGAGTAACGATGGCCAAGCCCATGCCGGTGCCCTCTTGCCGGCTATCTAGCCGCTGAAAGAGACCGAAGATTTTTTTCTGATACTGCGGGGCGATTCCCGGCCCGTTGTCGCCAACAAAGTAGTGGATCTCGCCCGTCTCAATGCGCCCTCCCACCGTGATCTTGGGCTCGGGACCTTGGCAACCGTATTTAATGGCGTTGGTCAGCAAATTGTCGAAAACCTCGGCCAAGCGGGCACGGTCGGCACACACGGGCGGCATGTCGTCCTGAATCTCCAACACGGCCCCGACCCGTGTTAGGCGTTCCTCTAAATCGCCGCCAATTTCGCGTACCAGCGCGGCTACGTCGACCTCTTGACGTTCGATCTGCAATTGGCCGACGCGGCTGAGCTGCAGCAGATCGTGAATCAATTTGGTCATGCGCTGCACGGCGTTTTCGATATGTTCCAACGACTCTTGCACGTCCGACTCGCGCTGCTGGGCGAGGTCTTCTTTGAGCAACCCCAGAAAACCGGTCATCGTTACCAGCGGCGATTTGAGATCGTGCGACACGGTGTAGACAAATTGAGCCAGTTCGTTGTTCTTCTGCTCCAGTTCCTTGACGGCGCGGTGCAGCGCCTCCTCCGTCCGCTTGCGTTCCGTAATGTCCACGATGGCCGCGAGGACGAACGTGCCCTCTTCGGTTTCTACCGGATTCAAGCCGATTTCCACGGGAAACTCGCTGCCGTCCTTGCGCAGGCCGTACAGGTCGCGGCCGACTCCCATGCGTCGCGCCTGCGGGTTGTCGAAGTAGCCACTGCGGTACTGAGGATGCTGGCCGCGAAAGCGTTCCGGCACGAGCAACTCCACGTCTTGGCCCATCAATTCATGCCGCTTGTAGCCGAACAGCCGTTTCGTTTCCGCGTTGACCAGCACAATCCGGCCCTGGCGGTCGATCATCAGCATAGCGTTGGGCGCCGATTCCACGGTGGCTCGGAAGCGTTGGTCGGCCCGCCGCAGGTCGGTCATGTCGCGGCTGATTTTGGAGAAGCCGAGCAGCCGGCCGTGCTCGTCGCGCAGGGCCGTGATCGTCACGCTGGCCCAGAAACGCGAGCCGTCTTTGCGGACGCGCCAATCTTCTTCTTCGAAGTGACCCGCGGCAACGGCCGCCAGTAGCGCGTGCTGGGGCTTGCCGCGGCCGATGTCCTCGTCGCTAAAGAAACAGGAGAAGTGCCGGCCGATCACTTCCTCGGCGCGGTAACCTTCGATCCGCTGGGCGCCGGCGTTCCAACTGGTTACGAACCCCTGCGTGTCGAGGGTGTAGATCGCGTATTCTTGCACGCTCTCAACCAACAGCCGAAATCGCTCTTCGCTGGCCCGCAACTCCTGGTCCGTCCGTTGGCGGTCGGTGATGTCGAGCGCCTGTTCCAAAAACATCCGCGTGCCTTCGACGCTTTGCGGCTCCGGCCGCGCGAGCGGCGGTGGTTGTGTGTGTTCGTCCATAAAATACGCCCGAAATTGCTCTTGGCGAAATCTTGCACTCTTTGTACAACACAATCCCACAAATATGGAGTCGCGTGGGTAAGGATACCCGTGCTTTCCTATTCTTGGCAAGCAACACTGTGGCAAGGATGCCGCGCCATTGCTAGCACTTGGAAAGGAGCCCCGCGCATGCTAGTCCTTGCACGCCGTGCTGGCGAAAGTATTGTTTTCCCCGATCTGGGTGTCACGCTAGAGGTCGTCCGCATTCAAGGAAGCGTGGCTCGCCTGGGCATCCAGGCACCGCCCGAAATCAAAGTCTTGCGGCAGGAGCTGGCCAATCGCGCGCCTCCCGCCGCCGACAAATTGCCGCATGCCCTGCGCAACCGTCTGCACGCCGCGACGCTGGCCGTGCATCTGTTGCAGCGGCAATTGGAATCCGGGATGACGGCGGACGCCGAAGCGACGCTGGAAAAAGTTTCGCGACAGTTCCAAGCTCTGGAGCAGGAGCTTGCCGGGCATCGCGCGCCGGCCCAGGCATCGTCGCCCAAAGCGCCTTGCCGAGCGCTGTTGGTCGAAGACGACGACAACGAACGCGAACTGCTGGCGGGCTACCTGCGGCTCAGCGGTTTCGACGTAGTCACCGCCATCGACGGCTGCGAGGCGCTGGACTACCTGGCAACTCAGCGGAAAACCGATATTGTGCTGCTGGACATGCTCATGCCGCGTTGCGACGGTCCGACGACCGTGCGGGAAATCCGCTGCAACACCCAGTACGAAGGCCTGAAGATCTTCGCGGTCAGCGGCACGGCCCCGGCGGATTTGGGAGTGCGCAGCGGACCTGCGGGCGTCGACCGCTGGTTTCCCAAGCCGCTGAATCCGAACAACCTGGTTCGCGAAATCCATCGTGAGTTGGCCGCATCATGCGGCCCGATGTAAGGAACGGCCACGATGCAAATTCTGATCGCTGATGACCAAGCGGATATCCGCGACTTGCTAACGACGCTGCTGGAACTTGACGGCTACGACGTGGCCGCCGTGGGCGACGGCAGCCGAGCGGCGGAAGCCATCGAGCTGCAGCATCCGGACGTCGCGATCATTGATATCGAGTTGCCGGGATTGGACGGCTATCAAGTGGTCACGCGGATTCGCGCGAATCCGCAATTGAATGACGTGTACTTAATCGCCGTCACCGGGCACGGCCATCCTGGCCAGCGGCGCCGGGCGCTAGAATGCGGCTTCGACGCCCATCTCGTCAAGCCGGTGGACGTAAAAGGCTTGACGCGGCTCATTGCCACTCGGTTCGCGCCGCCTGAAGCGATTGCGCAGTCCGCGCCGAAGCGATGAGTCACGCTGCGCATCAGCGGACTATCCCTTTGGCCGTCGTGCCAGTTCCTCGCGGAGCCGGGCTAGTTCGGACTCCGCCGCTTGGCGTGCCGCGGCCTCTCGATCTGCCCGTTCGGCTTCGCGTGCTGCCCGTTCGGCTTCGCGCGCTGCCCGTTCGGCTTCGCGCGCGGCACGCTGTGTGTCGTGCTCCGCGCGTTCCTCTGCGGTGAGCAATCGTTCGCCTGTGTCGAGTCGATAAAACTGCAGCACTCCCTCGTCAAATCTCAGCCGGAGTTCCAACTCTTCGCTGACCAATGCACCCGTTTCGTCGCGCTCGATGCGCACGTAAGCGCCGTCCGACAAGCGATGGCCTTGCAGCGGCGGGTCCACGTACTCTTGGTCTGGATCAAACAAGAAGTATTCCCTGATGCCCAGCCGCGCGTAGAGCGCCGGTTTTTCGTGCATGTCCTTGCGGCGGGTCTTGCGCGAGGTCGTTTCGATCACCACGTTGGGCACTTTGCGCTCGACCCAAATCTTGTAGATGCGGCGCTTTTTCGGACTGAGTCCCTTGACCACGAAGGCATCGGGCACAACGAACTTCTTCGGATTACCTTGCTCGTAGTACACCAGCAAGTCGCC
>JBGTKH010000696.1:0-8894 GCA_041744735.1 Pirellulaceae bacterium
GGCGATTTCATCTTCGAGAACGAATGGCAATCGTTCCGCACGAAGAAGGACCGGTCGCTAGAATTACAGAGCGTGTTCCACGAGTGCCCGCCGGGCCGGCGCAAGATCGCCGTGAAGGTCGTCGACATTTCGGGAATGATACGATGACCATCATCGACGTGAACGTCGGGAAAAACGGCGGCAACCACGGCAGCAAAAAAAAGACATGACGCGGCGCGAAAAGTTGATCGACAAAATGAGCCGCAGTCCTGGCAATATTCGCTTCGTGGAAGTGGATGCGTTGCTGCGGTATGAAGGGTTTGTACTGTTTAACCAGCGGGGCAGTCATTGCACGTACCATCGCGCAGACGGTCGTGTCTTGACGATTGTGAAACCACACGGCGGCCGCAAGACCTGCCATCCAACCGACATTCGAAGATTGTTGAGGGTTCTAGGCTATGAACACAACGCATGAGTATCGCGGCTACGTATTTACCGTGATTTACGAGGCGAAAGATCCAGCGTACATCGTGCAGTTCAGCGATATGCCCGACATCATTACCAGCGGTCAGACGCTGGGCGACGCGTTCACCAACGCCTGCGAGGCGCTCGACTTGCATTTGGAGAGCCTGCAAAAACTCGGTAAGCGACTTCCGAAGCCGAAACATCGCCTGATCGTGGAGGCCGTCAAGTAAATGGCACTGCACCCTGACTTCCCGGATTCACCGCACGCGATTCTCGATCCCAAGATTCGCTGGTTTCCTGCAGACGATCATGAAAGAACTGCGGCTGGTGAGCGGCTACGACGTGCTGTATGCAAAAGTCAAAGCTTTCGTCCAGAACGAATTATTCGATCAGGCTGTCGACCTGGAAGATCCAAACACGTTGCGCAACTTGTCCGAGTTGGCGGCAACGAAAACCTTGATTGAATCATTCAAAATGGCGATCAACGCACTGACCGTGCAAGACAAGGGCGATGCCGAGATTAGGGATACGATCAAGCTGCGGCAGACACGGCCGTTCGTCACAAAGGATCAGGCATACTTGGTTCCGAAGAAGAGCGTTTTCAATCGCATCGTCGGCCAAGGCGGGTTCGAATTGCAATTCGCCAGTTTCCTGGAAGATTGCAGCGATGTCGTTTCCTACGCCAAGAACTACCTAGCTGTCCACTTTAAGTTGGATTATCTAGCGTACCCTTATCCAGAGAGAGTTGCAGCACCGGTATGCGCTTAAGAAAGCCGAACCGACGACGTATGTCGATAATGCGTACGGCGTTTGGCGCCCGGTACTTTTCACTTTCTGCCGCTCCCCGAAACTTCCGCGACAGTCAAGGGTTGAATGGAACAGCCTGCGAGCGGATTCGCAAGTCACGCCTCTGTGCAAAATCCGCCCGGCGATTGGGCCGAGCCATGTCCACTCGGCCGTCCTTAAATTTTAAAAACGTAGTTTCCCGTTTCTCCCGTTGATTCCCATTTCAAGGAGTTTTGCACATGGTAATGGCTCGAAAGTATTTGTTGGCTGCGGTGTCGGCCGTGTCGATGGTGGTGCTCGGCGTTAGCGCTGCGCAGGCTCAACCGGGTCAGGGCGGCCCTGGCGGTCCCGGCGGCGGTGGCGTTGAATTGCTGGCGCGCGAAGATGTGCGCAAAGATCTGGAGTTGGTCGACGACCAAAATGAAAAGCTGGCAAGTATACGAGACAAGATGCGTCAGCAGATCGGTGAAATTTTCCGGGGGGGCCAAGGTCAGGAAGGCGCGCGAGAAGCGATGCAGAAACTGGCCGAAGAGGCGCAGGCGGAAATCGACGGCATTCTGCTGCCGCACCAGTCGAAGCGGCTGAAGCAGATCAGACTGCAGTTGAGCATGCGAGGTAGTGCGGCCGGCTCATTGGCGGGCGGCTCGCTCGCAGAAGAATTGAAAATTACCGACGAGCAAAAAGAGCAGCTTCAGGCCAAGTCTGAGGAAGTCGAGCAGGAGTTGCGACAGAAGCTGGCCGAGCTTCGTAAAGAAGCACAGGAGAAACTGCTGTCGGTGTTGACACCGTCCCAGCGCGAACAATTCAAAGAGATGGTTGGCGAACCGTTTGAGGCCACCGAACAACAGCGCGGTTTTGGCGGCGGGTTCGGTGGACAGGGCGGACAGGGCGGTGGTGGTTTCGGTCGGCCCGGCGGACAGCCCGGCGACGGTCGCCCCGGCCAAGGTGGTCGGCCCGGACAGGGCGGACGCCCTGGCCAAGATGACGGCAATCGCGAACGTCCCGACGCCTAAAGCACCCCCATCCAAGGTCAAGCGTCTAACTGACTTTTGAAAACAGTGTCTCGTTCGCCGAATTCGGCCGCGACACTATAATGAAGAAATCGTCCCAGGCAGCCCGTTGAGAGCCGCGTCTTTCAGCGGGCTGCCGGTCGACGAAAAGGAAACCAAGTTCGCCGCCGCGGGGTAGAACCCAAGGCCACTGCGAACTCCAAACATTTTCAACTCTCAACACGAAGTCGAACGAATGGAAGCCGGCGAAATACTGTTGCGACGAGGCTTGCTCAACCCACGGCAACTGGAGCTATCGCGAAACGCAAATGGCGAAGGGGCCAAGCTGGTGGATGCCGCGGTCGAGATGGGCTTCGTGAATGAAGAAGAGGCGCTCAAGGCGCTGGGTGAGGAAGTCGGTCTGGACTTCATCGACCTGAGTGAAACGGAAATCGACGTTTCGCTGCTGAAGACTTTTCCGCAGAAGCTGATTCATCGCCAGTCGCTGTTTCCGATCCGCCGCACGAACGGCCAATTGATTGTAGCTACCAGCGACCCGTTCGATCTGTATCCGCTGGACGAAGTCAGTGCCGCCACCGGTTTGTCGGTCGTGCCGGTACTGGCCTCACGCAACGAGATCGCGAAGTTGATCAAGCGGTATCTGGGCGTCGGCAGCGAGACGATCGACGGCCTGATGGAGCAGACGGAAGAAGACGGCGTCGAGCTGCTCGAAGATATTGAGACCGACGGCTCGGAACTTTCCGAGATGGCCCAAGAGGCGTCGGTGGTGCGGCTGGTCAACGAGATTCTGCTCGAAGCTATCGAAACGCGAGCCAGCGATATTCACATCGAATCGCAGCCGTCCGGTTTGGTCGTGCGTTACCGGGTCGACGGTTTGCTGCACCCGCAGCCGATGCCGCCGGAGATCAATCGTTTTCAAGCTGCCATCGTCAGCCGCTTGAAGATCATGGCCCGCCTGAACATCGCCGAGAAGCGATTGCCGCAAGACGGCCGCATCAAGCTGAAGGTGAAGGGCCGCGAGGTCGACGTCCGCGTGTCGGTGATCCCCATGATTCACGGCGAAGGGATCGTGATGCGTATTTTGGACAAAGGCAGCATGACCTTTGATCTGAAGTCGCTGGGCATGGGCGACGACACTTACGACACTTATCGCCAGTTGATCGAAATGCCGCACGGCATCGTCCTCGTCACCGGGCCGACGGGCTCCGGTAAAACGACAACGCTTTACAGTTCGTTGCTGGAAATTAACAACGACGACGTGAAGATCATCACGACCGAAGATCCCGTCGAGTATCAGCTTCAAGGCATTAACCAGATTCAAGTGCATCCGCGCATCGGGCTGACGTTCGCTCAATCGCTCCGCAGCATTCTGCGGCACGACCCCGACGTGGTGCTGGTGGGCGAAATCCGCGACTTGGAAACGGCCGAGAACGCGATTCAAGCGTCGCTGACCGGCCACTTGGTGTTCAGCACGCTGCACACCAACGACGCGGCCGGTGCGTACGCGCGGTTGGTCGACATGGGCGTCGAGCCGTTTCTAGTCGCCAGCAACGTCGAAGCGGTGATGGCTCAGCGGCTGGTGCGCAAGTTGTGCTCGCATTGCAAGGAATCGTATAAACCGCGGAAGGAAGACCTGCCGGATGATTTTCCGTTCGACCGGCTGGGCGATGCGCAGGTTTATCGTCATGGTGGTTGCCGTCAGTGTCGTAATGTCGGCTACAGCGGCCGGTTAGGCGTGTACGAACTGATGGTCACGTCCGACGAAGTGCGGCAACTGGCCCACGACCGGGCCAGCAGTTGGAAGGTGAAAGACGCCGCCGTCCGCAACGGCATGCACACGCTGCGAATGGACGGCTGGAAAAAGGTATTGGCCGGCGCGACCACCGTCGACGAAGTGCTGCGAGTGACTAAAGGGGACCACGGGATTGTGTCAAAGCACTAAGGATCGCGAAAAAATAACCTGATGAATTAGCGGAACGGCGCAAGCCCTCCGGTGCCGCAAACCGGTGGGCTTGCGCCCTGCCGCTACTTTTCCAATCGAGGGCGAGCAAACGCGCACGGGTCAGTCGTTCAAAATTCAAAATTGCTGGGGAAAGTGCTATCCCAGTGGTGAAACTCGATGCCCAGCAGTTTTGAATTTTGAACGACTGACCCCAGCACCGCGGAACCAGGAAACAGAAGAGCAATTACAATAAATGGGAGCCCCGGTCCCGCCGAGAATTAACGGGGCCGGGGCTCCCAACTTATCTAACAGAAGTACGATGCCCGATTTCGCCTACATCGCCCGCGACATGAGCGGCCAGAAAGTGACCGGCAAGATTTCGGCCAATAGCGAGCGCGAAGCCCTTTCGCTGTTGTCTGGCCAGTCACTGTTCCCGATTGAGGTCGCCGCCGAAAAGGCCGCCGCGGGCTTTCGTGGCTTTCGTGGCTGGGGTCGCGTGAGCGGACAATTGATGGCGACCACGTACAGCCAATTGTCAAATCTGCTACGCAGTGGGGTGCCGATGCTGCGTTCGCTGCGTGTGCTGCGCGACCAAACGACCAACACCACGCTCAAGAAAGTGCTGGACGACGTGCACGACCGCGTCGAGGAAGGTTCGACGTTGGGCGAAGCGATGGCTCGTCATCCGCGCGTGTTTCGCGAAATGGCGGTCAGCATGGTTCGCGCCGGCGGGGAAGGCGGCTTCATCGAAGATGCACTGGAACGCGTGGCTCAATTCACCGAACAGCAAGAAGACTTGAAGAGCCGCACGATGGGGGCACTGGCCTATCCGATCTTTCTGGCCGTGGTCGGCACCAGCGTCGTCTTTGGCTTGGTGGTCTTCTTCGTACCGAAGTTTGCGCAAATGTTCGACCGCCTGCGGGATCGAGGCGAATTGCCGGTGGTTACCGATTGGCTGCTGTGGACCAGCGACACGCTGCGTAGCTACGGTTTGCTGATTTTGCTGGCCTTCGCGGTCCTTGCGGTACTGTTGCGAGCGCGGCTGCAGACCGAGGAAGGCAAGCGATTGCGAGACAAGCTGCAACTGCGGCTGCCATTGCTGGGCGGCGTGCTTCAGAGTCTGGCCGTGGCGCGATTCTGCCGCGTGTTGGGGACGCTTTTGCACAACGGCGTGCCGATCCTGAAATCGCTGGAAATCAGCCGCGAGGCGGCGGGCAATCGCGTCCTGTCCGAGGCCATCGGCAAGGCGTCGGAAAACATCTCCGCCGGCCAGTCGCTGGCCAAACCGCTGGCGGCATCCGGACATTTTCCGTCCACCGTCGTCGAGATGATCGCTGTGGCCGAAGAATCTAATACGCTGGAAAAAGTGTTGGTGACCATCGCCGACGGCCTCGAGCGCCGCACGGCCCGGCGGCTAGACCTGGTTGTGCGGTTGCTGGAACCAATCATGTTGTTGATCTTGGCCGGCATCGTGCTGCTGGTCGTTATCGCGCTCTTGCTGCCGGTGATTAAAATGAGCAGTACCATTTAACGAGAGGGTGTTACAAAACCGGCGTGTCGTAGCGGAATTCGTGAGAATTCCGAAGTTTCACCGGCGTGTCGTAGCGGAATTCGTGAGAATTCCGAAGTTTCACAACTTCGGCTACGATATTGAATTGTCCTGATAACATAGACTTTCACGGGAGATAAGCAGAATGAAGACAAAGCTCGTACAACGTCGTCGGCGCGGTTTCACGCTGATGGAAGTATTATTGGTGCTGGCGATCCTGGTGATTCTGGGGTCGCTAGTGGGTTACTACTTCGCCGGCATGCAGAAGCGCGGCTATTCCGACGCGGCGAAAGCGCAGATCGGCATGTTCGAACAACAGCTTGACCTTTATCACCTGGACGTCAGCGGTTACCCGACGACCACCCAGGGGCTGACGGCATTGCGGCAGGCACCCTCGGATCTGCGTGTGCCGGAAAAGTGGCGTGGTCCTTATGCTGAGAAGGATATTCCGATGGACCCGTGGGGAAATCCGTACCAGTATGAGCTACTCGGCGCCGAAGAATTCCACATCTGGTCGCTCGGTCCCAACGCGCAAGATGCGGGCGATGACATCTCAAACAAATAGTGGGAAAACTCGTGCTCGTTCCCAAGCTTCCGGCTTGGGAACCCACAATCCCGAAGCTCTGATTCGACTATCGTGGAACCAGGGCTTCCGTAGATCGTGTTCCCAAGCCGGCGTTGCGGAACGAGAATCTAATCGAGTCATGTTTCAACGCAGTGCTACGATAACGAACTATTATAGGCAGCGGCACCGCCGCCGCGGACTGTCGCTGCTCGAGTTGTTGTTGGTATTGGCGCTGATGGTAGCCGTGGCCGCGCTCACGTTGCCGTCGCTGCGCGGGCCGATGGAAAACCAGCGGCTGCGCAAATCGGCCGATGCAATTAGGGCGGAATGGAACAAAGCTCGCAACCGCGCGATGCGCACCGGCCGGATTCAGGTCTTTCGCTTCGAGACCAACGGCAGCCATTACGTCGTCGAGCCGTGGTACAGCGAGGACGATTATCTGGAGTCGTCCGATGGTCTGGCAGCGGGCGTTGATCCGTTGCATCCCGGCTCGGCCGTTCCGGCGCCGATTGCGAATGTCGTCGAGCCGGAGACGTTGGAACTGCCTGAGGGTGTGTTGTTTTTCACGGGCGACGCGGCCGTGGAAGTTCGGTCATTGAACGTCGAAGAGGCCATGCAGCAGTTCGACGCGCGCGACGCCAGTTGGTCGCGGCCGATCTTCTTCTATCCCGACGGCGAGACCTCCACCGCGCAACTGATCTTAACCAACCGTCAAGAACAATTCATCCGCCTCGACCTGCGCGGCCTAACCGGCATCTCGCAAGTTACCGACCTAATGACCATCGACCAATTGACACAATAGATTTGGAGTGCGGCGACTCATCGCCGCTTTAGGAGTTTTGGAGTGCGGCGACTCGTCACCGCTTTAGGAGTTTTGGAGTGCGGCGACTCGTCGCCGCTTTAGGAGTTTTGGACGAGAGTGCAAATCAACGAGCAAAAGAGATCCTAAAGTCCCAAAGCGCTGACGAGTCACCGCACTCCATATACTTATGCAACCCTCGCGAAAAAAAAGACGCCTGGCCCGCCGCGGTTTGACGCTGTTGGAAGCCATGTTGGCGTTGGCGATCCTCGGATTGTCAATCGCTGCGACGGGCGAATTGATGCGCGTCGGTCTGCGCAGCGCCGCGGCGGCGCGAGATCTGACAACCGCTCAATTGTTGTGCGAAACGAAAATGGCCGAGATCAGCGCCGGCATCATTCCCCCTGAACCCGTGCTGCGGATGCAAGACGAGTTCGATCCGGAGTGGGTTTACTCGATCGAGCAACAGATCATCGAACAGCCGGGGCTGATCGCCATTCGCGTGACCGTCGAGAAAGACATCGACGAGGGCCGGCGGCCGATCTCGTTCAGCCTGATTCGCTGGGTTCCCGATCCGGCCCTGGCACTGCTTCCGGAAGAGGCAACGAGTGAAAGCACTGCGACGGGAAGCACAACGGGCGGCAGCCAGAGCACGGGCGGCGCGAGTCAGACTACAAGCGGCTCATCGTTCTCGTCAGGAGGCAGCAATGGTTGATCGGCGCGGCGTGACACTGATCGAACTGATGCTGGCTCTGGCCTTGTCGGCATTTATTCTTGTCGCCATCGGCATGGCGATCGACGTGAATCTGCGGGCGCTCGATGCCCGGCGCAGTCACGTCGAGCAAGCTCAATTGGCCCGCGCCGTCCTGCGCCGTATCGCCGACGATCTGCGCAGCGCCGTGCGCACGGAGACCACGGACTTCTCCAGCGTCGAAGACTTGGCAACCGACGTCTTGCCTATTGACGCCTCCGAGCTAACCGGTATGGCCGAATCGGCCGGCGTCGATCCAAGCGTGACCAGTTCCGCGACGAACATCGCCGATTCCCTGGCGCCTCCCGCGGTCCCCGGCGTGTATGGCAATCAATATGAATTGCAGGTGGACATCAGCCGGCTGCCGCGGCTGGATGAATATCAGGTTATGATGTCGTCTGACCCCAACGTCTCATTGGTCGATGTGCCCAGTGATGTGAAGACGGTGGCATATTACATTCAGCCGACGGGCGCTATCACCGCCGACAGCAGTCTGGCGACGGGCTCCGCCGGCCGCCAGCAAACGACATCGATCAACGGCAGCAACGGCGGGTTGGTGCGCCGCGAACTGGACCGCGCCGTTACTCAGTGGGCCATGAACAACGCCAACTACGAGGCTCTTCAGCAGAAGGCCCAAGTGCTTGCGCCGGAAGTGGCGTATGTGGAGTTCCGTTACTTCGACGGCACGCAGTGGTGGACCGAATGGGATTCACAAGTCCAAGGCACGCTGCCGGTGGCCGTGGATATCGCGATTGCGATCGTGTCACCACCGCAAGACCTCGAGGGCCAGCCGCTCTCCGCCGCGTCGTTCACCAGTTTCGCCGACCTGCCGCAGGGCACGTCGATCTATCGCCTCGTCGTGCGACTCCCCGTTGGCGAACCGCCTCGGCCCCCGGAAACGGAGACGGAGTTGCTGCCGTGAGCGTTAATTGCATGCTATCCAATGACGGTGGTGCCAATTATTCTGGAATGTGTAGACGCAAGAGTTCGGCCCGTCGTTTAACCGCAAGCCGTAGGCGTGCGTTTCCTCGCTAGGCAACGTCAATCA
>JBGTKH010000697.1:0-4384 GCA_041744735.1 Pirellulaceae bacterium
CACAGAGTGACTGCGTCGTCGGAGATTAGCCGCTCGCCTTCCCGCCGGCAGCCGCTGGCCGCCGGTTTGTAGACGCCCACGCGCCGGCCGCTGGCCACCAACGCCTTGGCAATCAGCGCTGCCACGTACGTCTTGCCGACGCCGGTGTCGGTTCCCGTGATGAACAATCCGATGGGCGGTTTCGCGATCATGTCGGCTAAGTTACCATCAGAATGGTAGCGATCAAAGGAGACCAGTGTGGCCGAGTCGCGTCATCCACAACAAAGCGAAGTCAACATTGCGCTCGTGCAAATGACCTGCACCGAGGCAAAGCAGCCGAACGTGGACAAGGCCTTGTCGCGGATTGCCGATGCGGCCGCGCAGGGGGCGAACATCGTCTGCCTGCAGGAGCTGTTTCACAACCAATATCCGTGCCAGACGGAAGATCACGCGCGGTTTGCCGAGGCCGAACCGATCCCAGGCCCAATTACCCAGGCGTTGTCGGCGGCCGCGGCGGAGCACGGCGTCGTGATCATCGGTTCAATGTTCGAGCGGCGTGCAGCGGGCGTGTATCACAACTCGGCCGTGGTGCTGGACGCCGACGGCCGGCAGTTGGGCCTGTACCGCAAGATGCACATCCCGGACGATCCGCTGTACTACGAGAAGTTTTATTTCACGCCCGGCGACTTGGGCTTTCGCAGCTTTCAAACACAGTTCGGCCGCATCGGTGTGTGCGTGTGTTGGGACCAGTGGTTCCCCGAGGCGGCGCGGCTAACGGCGCTTAGCGGCGCGGAGATTCTGTTCTATCCCACGGCCATCGGCTGGTTGGCCGAAGAGAAGGACGAGTTCGGGACCAGCCAGCACAGCGCGTGGGAGACCATGATGCGCAGCCACGCAATCGCCAACGGCGTGTTTGTCGCCGCGCCGAACCGCGTGGGCCTGGAAGGGCGGTTGCAGTTTTGGGGCGCGTCGTTTGTGTCCGACCCCTACGGCAATGTGCTGGCCCGCGCGTCGCACGAAGCGGAAGAGACGTTGGTCGTCGAGTGCAATCTCAGTCAGTTGGACGTCGTGCGCACTCACTGGCCCTTCCTGCGCGACCGGCGGATCGACGCTTACGGCCCACTTACGAAACGGTATCTTGATGAACTTGACTCTGAAGTCGAAAACAAGAGGGGTTAGCAAAATCATGGAGGGCAAAATCATGGTTTGACGTTCACGTGTTCTTCTTCATGATTTTGCCCTCCATCATTTTGTAAACCCTCGTCTTTCGCAATGCACACCGCGACCGGCCAATTTCCCGCCGCCTTTGGTTACCGCTGGCCTGCCGAATGGGAACCGCACGCCGCGACGTGGCTGGCTTGGCCGCACAATCCGAACACCTGGCCGGGAAAGTTCGAACCGGTGCCGGCGCAGTTCGCTGAGTTTGTCCGCAAGCTGGCCCAGTTTGAACCGGTCCACGTCTTGGCCGGTGGTGACAAAGTCATGTCACAAGCAAAGTCGCTCGTCGGCGATCTGCCCGACGTCACGCTACACGACATCGAAACCAACGACGCCTGGACCCGCGATCACGGGCCAACGTTTCTAGTCGGCCCGCCGGAACTGCCGCCGGCGCTAATCGATTGGCAATACAATGCCTGGGGCGGCAAATATCCGCCGTTCGACAAAGACAACGCCGTGCCGCGACAGATCGCAGAGCAATTCGGCTGGCGGCGTTTCGATCCGGGCATCGTGCTCGAAGGTGGTGCGATCGACGGCAACGGCCGCGGCACGATCTTGACGACCCAGCAGTGTCTGCTAAATCCGAATCGCAACCCCGATCTGTCGCGAGCCGACGTCGAGCGATACCTGACGGACTATTTAGGCGCCAAGAAAATCCTCTGGCTCAATGGCGGCGGAATCGCCGGCGACGATACCGACGGACACATCGATCAACTGGCCCGCTTCGTGAATGCCAATACCGTCGTCGCCGCATTCGAAGAAGACTCGCGCGACGAAAACTATGCACCGCTGCGGGAGAATTTTCGGCAACTGGAAACGATGACCGGCCAAGAGGGCGGCCCGCTGCAAGTCATTCCGCTGCCCATGCCGCAGCCCAAGTTTTACAACAACCAGCGGCTGCCCGCTTGTTATCTGAACTTCTACATCGCCAACGGCGTCGTACTCGTTCCCACATTCGACGACCCGGCCGACGAAACCGCCATCGCCACGCTGTCGCAAGTATTTCCCGATCGCCAAGTGCTCGGCTCACCCGCCCTCGACCTCGTCTGGGGCTTAGGCGCTTTTCACTGCCTGACACAACAACAGCCAGCCGCTCGGCGAGCCCAATCCGGCCTATGACCAGTCGAAAGTTGACACGACAGACGCACTCACGCCGTAATCACGTCACACGGTCCGCGCCGCGCATGACGCAACCGGAAGCGATGAAGACCAAGGCGTACGTTTATGGCGTCGAGAAGTTGAATGGCTACGACGCCTGGGCACTGTTCGAAGCCTGTGCCGCGGGCGACGTGCAAAGGGCGAAGTCGCTTTTAGCGAAAGACCGCCGGCTGGCCAACGCGCAGTTCTGGTACCAATTCCCGATCCACATGGCCGTGCGCGAAGGGCATGCGGAGATCGTCAAGCTGCTGTTGGACCACGGCGCCGATCCGGGCCAATCGCGATTCCTTGGCAATACGTGGGACAAGCTGCTGTTGGTCGCGCAGGAGCGCGGATATCTCGATATCGAATCGCTGCTACTGCGGGCGATGAAGCAGAAGTTCAACTACGAGCCCGAGTTTGAACAACTGAAACAAGCGATCATGGCGCGCGATTCAAGCCGGGTCGAGACGGTGTTACGGGGGCGGCCGGAATTCGTGACAGCCACCGACGCATTGGGCAACAACGCCCTTCACCTGAGCGTGGCGACTCGGCAGTTGAAGTTGATCCAGCGGTTCGCCGAACTCGGCACGCCAATCGACAATCAGCGTGCGGATGGCAAGACGCCGTTGCTGATGGCGCTCAACTGGTACGGTCAGATGCATCTGCCGCAGTCGATTCGCAACCGCTGGGTGATCGTTGGCGATCTGCTCGCCCGGGGTGCCGAGTACACAATCTCCATTGCGGCTGCCGTGGGTGATCAGCAGCGTGTCGAAGAACTTCTACAAACAGATACCGGCTTGGCCAAGCGACTCGATTCAGCGCGAGTCAGCCCGTTGTCGTATGCGGCTCGTGAAGGCCATTCGCACATCGTCCGTTTGCTACTTGAACACGGCGCCGATCCAAACATGCCGGAAGAGTTAGCTCCCGATGGCTTGGCGCTGTACTGGGCCTGTTGTGGCAATCATCTGGAAACTGCGAAACTGCTGCTCGACCACGGCGCCAATCCCAACGCCGGCTTGGATTCATGTGAGTGTTGTCTCACGATCGGCAAGGTTTACCACGGCGATAAGGCGAAGTCGCTGCAAAAACTCGTCCGCCAGTACGGTGCATTCACACCTCCGTACAAAATGAGCGTGCGGCAAATGAAGCAGGCCATTCGCGACGGCCACGAGGTCGTTCGCCACGAGGAATTTCTCGGCAATCTGCTGCGGAATCGCAACGCGAAACTGCTCGATCTCTATCTCGACTCGGACCCGACAGTACCGCAGCGCCTGCATCATTGGGACGGCGTTACCTACCCGCGCTCTACCAAGCTCATTCGCAAGCTGCTGGCCCGCGGACTCGATCCGAACCGGCCAGACTGGCTCGGCAAAACATTTCTGCACGCCTGCGCCGAAAACGGAGACCGAGCCATCGCGGCTATCCTTCTCGATGCCGGAGCCGACATCAACGCCCGCGACCTCGAATTCAAAGGCACGCCGTTGGCCGCCGCCGTTCGCACCGAATCGTATTGCGTAGAGGAAAAGCTGATGCTGCGTCTGAGACAGATGATCGAATTCCTCTTAAAGCGCGGCGCCGCAACCAATCTCCCCGACGACGAACCGTGGGCAACTCCGCTCGCGTGGGCGACGAAGCACGGGCAACGTGAACTCGTCGAGTTGCTCCGAGCGCACGGAGCAAAGTGAGGAATGCCCGACGCGATGCTGGAATTGATAAAGAATCAGAACTGGTTTACGATACAAACAGTTCATCCCCATTGAATGGACACGTGCACGGAGGTTTTGAATCATGGCGAAGATCAACAAGCGGGAGTTGCTGAAACGGAAAAAGCAACGAGATCAAAAGCGCCCGCATACTCCTCATTTTTCCCTTGCCGATCAGCCGGAGCCGAAGCCGGCATCGTTGCCCGGACTCGCAACAGCATCGCTTGCGACCCGGCCGGTCGAGCCGGAGCGCGAAACGACGCCATTCGACCTGTGGTGGAAGGAGTACACGGACGGCGACGGTGAGAAGCGGCTGAGCATGACGCGCGAGAAGCTGCAGGCGG
>JBGTKH010000698.1:0-7404 GCA_041744735.1 Pirellulaceae bacterium
GTAGGCTTGCCACCAGTCGTGGAGTTGCTCGTTGAGGGATCCGAACCAACGCCCGAGGTCGAACGCGCCCGGGTCGATGCGAGTACTGGGCGGGACGGTCATTTCGGTGATCCGGTTGAGCATCTTGCGGACCTTTTCCTCTGGAACGTGAATGCAATCCTGTTGTTTGTCGATCAGCTCGGCCAGATCGTCCATCAGGGCCTGCAATTTTTCTTTGGTGCCTTGATAAATGAAAACCGACTTCTGACAGCGCAGCGCATGCTTTTCCAGAAGCCGGGCGACTCGGCGAAGGCGACGGGGCTGACAAATGTCGTAGGCAATCACGTATCTCATCAAGCAAAGTACGGCGAGAGGTTCGTCGCAGTGACAGCGATTCGAGCGGATCGCCCAGCGCGCGGCAATCGGCGGGAAGGAGTTGGACTAACGGGACGATCGGGAGCGATCGAGCAAGTGCGACGGTCACGTGTCACTTTGTGCCACCCGCGAGCGTATCTGTGTTGAAGCCCCGATAATTGGCGAGGGCAGATGAAATACTTGCTGAAAATTGCTGTTGCACTTTTCACCGTCAGCTTCGCCCTCCCATCGGCTATGCGCCGCAGAGCAGGCGGAAGCCGAATTGGTGCTGGCCGATGTCGCGCCGCTGCCGGCGCAGGTTGTCCAAAGTCTATATGGAAAATTTTTGCAAGAGCGCGTGGCGGTGCTGGCAGCCGCGTGGATTTGCCGACGCCTGAGCCGTTTTCGTCCTACGCTGGCACGCGCATCAACCGTGGAAGCGATGAACGTGCAGCGGTGGTTGTGGACCGAGCCCGGTGGTAAGCGATACGCTCGGCTTGTCGTTACCGATCCCGCAGTCAGCGGACCAGAGGAAAGAGCGCCACTCACGTTTTTTGTCGCGGAGAATGACACGCCTGCTAGTGGATTGGCTGGCGAAACGATTTGGCTCGGCGAGTTGTCGGCGACTGTCGACGCGTCGGGGACGGTGCCGTTCACATAGTAATGCCGTACTGGGCCTTGGTCCGCTGGCCCGGTGGCTGCTGCGTCGCGAGGTCTTTGTGCGAGCTGCCGAGGATTCACTGCTGGCCGCCCCGATACGGGAAGGTTGGCGCGAGTGGTCCGATCACCCGCACGTGGCCGGGACCTACGGCAGTTGCTGGGTCATCTTTGTGACGGAGCATCCGGCCGAGTTGCCCTTGGCACGTGATGCTTTCGTGCTTCCGCTGCGATGGGTACGGGACACAGAGCACAGCGAGTTGTTGCCGCCGGAGTTGCACGAGCAGGCCGAAATGACCTTCAAGTCGATGCGCGACCTTTTACAGCATCCGGCAACCCGCTGGGGACTGCACTTGGCGAACGAGCTGTCCCGCGTCGATCTGCGGGGGTTGCATGTCCGCGCGGAATCCGGTTGGGCACCGTTGGCCGCCGGGCTGTACATTGCGTCGGAAGGCGGCACGCCCGATCCGACTGTCTGGGCCACGGGAAGCTGGAGCTTTTCAGAAGGATTGTGTGCTGTCGACGAGATTGCAATCAAGAGTCAGCTCGCGGCCGAGTTCGGCGCGACGACCTTTTTCGTTCCCGATGGCCAGCAAGCCGATGTCGCGGCCGGGCTCCCGGCTACACCCGGCCTTACGATGGGCACACTGCATACCGGAACGCTTGCTCCGAGCCGCGCGCTGGAAGACCTGCTGCTGGGGCTGGACGCGACGCCACCAGCGCCCACCTCAGCGACCGACACCGAGGGAATTGACCGCTGCAAGAACTTGTCCCGCTCGTCCTCGGCGGCGATGACTTGACGATTGTCTGCGATGGCCGCTTGGCAGTGCCGTTCACGGTGGAGTTCCTGCAAGAGTTCGAGCGACAGACGCGC
The DNA here is from genome assembly GCA_041744735.1 of Pirellulaceae bacterium. Lineage (GTDB taxonomy): Bacteria > Planctomycetota > Planctomycetia > Pirellulales > Pirellulaceae > JBGTKH01. The sequence goes on from JBGTKH010000698.1 coordinate 1,865, forward strand.
AACGGGATTGTGGGCGATCTCGCCGAACGGCGCACGAAGATGCGGAAGCGCGGGCTTGCCGCGTGTGCGGGCGTGGCAATCGTCAAACCGCATTTTCCGTTTTACGCTGCCTACCATTTGGCGGAGCAATTGCGCAGGTCCGCCAAGACAGTGAAAGAGAAAGTGAGCGATCGCCCATGTTCGGCATTTGACTACCACATTCTCTACGACGCCAGCGGTGCCGACCTAGACCGCATTCGCGATGAGTTGACCGTTGACCACGGCGCGACCAACTTGACCGCGCGGCCGTATGTGGTGAGTGATCCCAATCAACTGCCGCCGTGGGCGGCCCGCCGTCACGTTGAGCGACTCAGAGGTTGCCTGCGCGCGGTGCAGGCGACGGAGGACGGTCGCCGTCGCTTGCCGAACAGCCTGTTGCATGACCTAAGAGCCGGATTGTTCGATGGTCAGTCGGCGGCAGAATCGCGGCTGAAGTTGTCGTTGGGACGACATCTCAGTCAGCACTTCGGCCCGCTCCTCGAAAATGAGCGACTGTTTTGGGAGGAACAAGTACAAACGCACGCCGACGAACCTGCCGAGCAACGCTACACGCGGCTGCTTGACGCGCTGGACCTCGCGGAATTTTGGGAGCAGGAGAACATCAATGATTGAATCAACGACGCTAAAGTTGCCGGAACAACCGACGCTTCGGGTAGCGATGCTCTCCGACTGGCACGTCGGGTCGGGGACAGGGCGGCCCGGCAATATTGATCGTTTGGTGGTCCGCGACGAGAGCGGCCTGCCCTATGTGCCAGCCAAAACGCTCACGGGTATTTGGCGTGACGCAGCCGAACGACTGGCGTTTGGATTGGATGGCGGTGATGCGGGCAGGTGGACGGAGTGGGTCAAATACCTCTTTGATCAGCCGGCACGCGGCGAAACAGATCCCAGCGAGAGGCCTCGCCCGGCAGCCGTGTCCGTTAGGTCGGCGCGGTTTGCAAAGTCGATTCGGAACTCGCTATGCCTACCCGAAGAATTACATGGCCTGTTGATTTCGTTTCGGCAAAGGTTGTCAGCAATCATCCGCTCGCGAACCGCTTTCAGTTTCAGCGGGCCGAATTCGACAACCAGCGTGCGACCGTAGAGTTCCTTAACCGGCCGAAGAGATAGGCGGGTGTTATCGAATTCGCTGGACTCGCCGTAGTAGCCCTTTGCCCATCGCACGTAGGCGGCCAACAACTCGTTGACGGTCAACGTGGCATCGGGGCCGGCTTTGGGAATTGTGCGACCGTGGGCCAGCCATTCGCCGATCAGCCGGTCGTATTCGGCTTTACTGGCCCTGGAGTTCCACGGGCCGAGATAGTGGTCACTGCCGTTGATCGTGACGACGGCTTGACCGCTGGCCTTGTGTTTGCGGTATTTCGGCGGGGAATTGAGAAGTCGCGGCATAGTGCGGGTCTCCCAGAAAGAGCCGCCAAAACGGTATGTACCGTTTTGGCGTCAGGGAAAACGCCGCACTTCCGAACGCCGGAAGGTAATCTAAGTCGTGATTTCGGCAATCGTTATATCCAGCGAGGGCGACGGGACTCGAACCCGCAACCACCGGATCGACAGTCCGGTACTCTAACCAATTGAGCTACGCCCCCAACGCGAATTTCGTGAACGAATTATAGCCGCCGATTTGGGCTCTGCAAGTCCGGCTGACGACACGGGAATGCCGGGAAAACGGCGGCGGGCGGGGCGATTATGCCGGTTGATCCGCCCGGCACGTGTAATTTCCGCGTCCTATATTTGCGCGGACAAGATCAACGTTTTTGCGCGGAGCGATGCCATGTTCGACTTCCTTTGGGACACTGGGGACAGGTTGATTCAGACGACCGCCGGGTTCGACCGGCAGCAGTGGCTGGTGGTATTCCTAGTGATTGTGGTCGTGGGGTGGTACTGTCTGCGCGGATTCGGCTCGCGGGAAGGATATTAAGCGATGGACTATTGGATGCTGGGGATTCCCACGCCGGTGGCTTTGGCGGCTGTGGCTGTGATTGGCTACTTGGTCGGGCGCAGACGCCGAGGCGAAGATAAAAACCGGGGTGTGGCGCGGCGCGAACTGAAGCGGGCCAAGGCCGTGATTCGCGAATTGGAATCGATCGCGCGCGAGGTGCGCCGCAGTCTGGCCACGCATCACACGAGCGTGCTGCATTTCCGGGAACAGGTCACGCAACTGAGCGCTCAAAAGGACACCGCTGTCTGGCAGCGGCTAAGTGAAGAGGCGGAACGGATGCTGAAACCCACGATGCGGCTGTCCACCCAAATCGCTCACGCCTACGACGAAATCCGGCAGCAAACGAATCTGCTGATGACGTTCACCGAAGTGCGGACCGATCCGCTGACGGGGCTGAGCAACCGGCGGGCAATGGACGAGTCGCTGATGACGATGTTCGCCATGCTCACACGCTACGGCAATCAGTTTTCGCTGGCCATCTTTGATCTGGATCATTTCAAAAGAGTGAACGACGAGCAGGGGCACTTGCACGGCGATTACATGCTGCAGCAGGTGGCTCGGCTGATGGACCTGTGCGTGCGTGAAACGGACATCGTGGCCCGTTACGGCGGCGAGGAGTTCGTGGTTCTGATGCCGGAGACGGACTTAGCGGGGTCCGGCGTGATCTGCGAACGGATTCGGCGCGAAGTGCAGGACAAACTGTCGCTAACCGTCAGCGGCGGCATTGCGGTGGCTGTCAATGGCGACACGTCTCGCACGCTGCTGGCCCGAGCCGATGCGGCCCTCTACGGCGCCAAATCGGCCGGACGCAATGCCGTCTTCCAGCACACGGGGCATCAATTACTGCCGACGTTGAAGATCGAGCAGTCGGCCGATCACGAGTCGTCGGACGCCGCAGAGCCATCGGTCGAAGATCGTACTGCGACGACGCCGTCATCGGCCGTTGACTGTTCGCTCGCGGCGACATGTTGCGAAACTGTGTAACGGACGCGTCACAATCGAAGCCGGAGTTGCAAAACTTTGGAATTCTTGTGAATGCCGCTACGAGCACTCTAAAACAAATGCTCGCTGGGCTCATAGCCGAGTTCTCTAACGCGCTTCAAGTCTGCATCGGCTTCTGTCTGCAGACCAAGCTTCTGCAAGATCAACGCGCGGTGATAACGGATGACGGCTAAGTTGAGTCTTCGTTCGCGGAGTTCCAGATCCAGTTTTCTCAAGTCGACGACTTGATTCTTTCGGCTTTCCACTTCCTTCGACCAGCGGGCATTGATGGCCTCGTAGCCGTCAACGGCCGCGTCGAGATCGGCGCGGGCCTGTTGCAATTTACCAAGCTGGTAGTAGAGGTGTCCGCGCGTGTCCAAATAGGCCGGATGTTCGCCGAAGTGATCGATCGCCCGCTGGACATCTTTCAGCCCTAAGTCCGGCTCGATGTTTCCGAGTGATCGGGCGTAGGCCCGGCCGTTGTACAGGTGAGCGATCTCGGACCCGGCACCGAGTATTTTCGAGAACTGCGTGGACTGGCTTTCCGACATCCCGATCACTTTCGTCCAATCGTCAATGGCCTCGCGATGCCGCCCAAGATGTTGCAGGGTCTGCGTTCGCTCGATGTAGTTTTGCGCATCTTGAGAAGCCAACTCGACGGCCCGATTGCCGTCGGCCAGCGCGGCTTCGTAATCTTTCGCCTCGCGCCGCCATTGCCCGCGCAGCCGGTAGTGGTCGGCATTGGCGTCGTCCCACGTGATCGCCTGGTCCATCACTTGCACAGCAGCGGGCAGGTCGCCGTCCAGGTACTTTTCCATGGCCGCGGCGGCGTACCACTTGGCGATTTCTCTGGGGATTTCCGAGACAGCTACGGGCACGGCCACGACGGCGATCATGCCTAGAATTACCAGCCGGCGAACGGCGGCGTTGGATCGTGGCGGCGTCGGACCGGCCGGGTCGGCAGTGGCCGGTTGATCGGCGGGCGAGGCTGTGGCGACGCCGTCGTGTTCGTCGAAATAGTTGCTCATCGGCGGGCTGGCGCTGAAAAATCCGCGGGCTGAATCGGCTCGTTACATCATAGATGCCAGCCCGGATTCCCCCAACCCTGATGAAGGACAAGTTGACGAGAATGCCGCCGACCCTTAGGATCGGCGATTGGAGGGCGGCGCAACCATGTGCCGTTGTCGGTTTTGAGCCGTGCTGTTCAGGCGCGGCAGCTTTTCCAGTTCGTGTAAGGAGTTCTGTCATGCCGCTTTTCGAGGTTGAAACGGACGCTCATATCATCATCACCTGGGCGCGCGACGAAGACGCCGCGACCCACGTGGTTAACGAAGCCTATCCCAGCGATACGGTGATCCGTCTTACCAAACGGCCACGCGACACGTGGGTTATCTCCAAGGCCGCGCTGGGCATCACCGGACAGAGCTACGACCCGTGCCTGGTGGCCAGGGATTGCTTGTCAAAGGCCGCGGGCGACAAAGTGCATGCCATTCGCTTGTACATGCACGAAACGGGCACCGATCTCGAACGAGCACGCAAAGCCATCGAATCCAATATGGTCATGGGTTGGTAGGTTACGTCTGACCCCCAACCTTTTCTTTGCCAGCGCCGTGATTTTGTAATCATCTCGGCCATTCGATTCGATGAAAAATGGAGAGGACCACTGTTTCGTTGCATGCATTGAAAGGAATCCAGCGATGGCAACCGACTTGTATGCGGCTGACGGCCACGAGCTTGTGGCGGTCAACTGCCCGGGCGGCGGAGTTGCCCGGCAATTTCGCGTTCAGTATCACACGTCGCCAGCAGACCCCTGGCGCATGTTCGCCAGCTTCCGGGCCCGCGGTCCGGCCGAAGCCTGCGTCGACCGTCTGCACGAGCAGGGTTACGAGGCGCGGCTGGTGAAGTACGTCAACTGTCCTACGTCGGCGTAGCGTTACACGAGGGCGCTCAGCGTTCGAGAGAAGTGTTGATAGGCCGCGGTGTCGAAGAGCACGAAGCGCACCAGCGCGGGGCGGCGGTGCTCGTTCAGAAAGTCGATCACCGTCTGCAGAGCGACGCGGCTGGCTTGCTCGATGGGATAGCGATACGCGCCGGTGCTGAGTGCCGGAAAGGCGATGCTGTTGCAATCGTGCTCGATGGCTAACTCGAGACTGCGGCGATGAGCGCCCGCCAGCAATTCCGCTTCGCCCCGCGTGCCGTCCCGCCAGATCGGCCCGACCGCGTGGATCACGTACTTGGCCGACAGATTCCCGGCGCCAGTGATGACAGCCGAGCCGGTCGGACAACCATCGGGATAGCGCCGGTCCGTCTCCTGCATAATCGTCGCCCCGCCGCGCCGATGAATCGCGCCGTCCACTCCGCCGCCGCCCGCCAAGCTGCTGTTCGCCGCGTTGACAATCGCGTCCACTTCCTGCTGAGTGATGTCGCCTTGAACTAATTCCAAGGTTTGGCCCTGAATCATCGCTCGCATAGTTCGCAGCTCTCACATGATTTCATTACGGACATGATCCCGAGCCACTTTCACCTCAGCATCCGTGGCGCGTCGGTAGCCAATTCGCTGTTCTTCCAACAACCGCAGGGC
>JBGTKH010000699.1:0-8495 GCA_041744735.1 Pirellulaceae bacterium
TTCGCCCTCGATAAATAGCGGCACGACGCGATCGTTCAGTTCCTCGCCCGCCAGTTTCAGTTCGCCGGCGATGGCTCGCGCTTCGTCCACTTCAATCACCGCGACGCCCGCTTTGGTGCTCAATGCATTTCCCAACAGCGCCGCATATCCCGCCTGCAAGTGGTCATAGTCGTGGCTCAGGTTCTTCGAGAGAAACGGCGCAACACCCAATAGTTGCTTGATACCGGCCGCGTAGCGCCGTTGTGTATCTTGAACGCTGTCGGCACAGAGTTCGACGAGTTGATCCAGTTCGTTCGGCGCAAAAGCCCGGTGCTCGACGCGCAGCCGGGCGCCGTACACACAATCGCTGATGATCAGCTTGAGAAATCTCTTCTGCTCGTGCTCTTCCAACGAAAGCAACAACAGCGAATCGGCACGCAGCAGTTGCCCCAACTTCAAGCGCTGCGGCGCAGCCTGAGAGGCGAACACAGTGGACAGTTCCAACTCGCGCGTCGCTTGGTCAAGCTGCTGACGTTCGACAAGCTGCACGCCGTCGAGTTGCGACAGCCGCGCGGTCAGCAAATCACTGAGCCCCGTGGCCTGCACGTTTTCCGCCGCCACGACCGCCCAACGTTGTCCATGCGTCTCCGCGCCGGCTGCTGGACACGCGGCCAAACCGACCGCCATCAGGCCGACGATCAGTCCGGCAGCGACGCCCAATTGGCGGTGGAGGGCATTTTGCGGCAAGTTCATGACGTTATTCTCCCTTGAGCGGTTCGACGCGCCACAGCCGCACGTCAATGTCCTGGTTCGAACTGGAAACGCGGCGGGCAGCCACCAGAGCGCCGTCGCCCAACCGTTGGACGATCTGCCAGGGATAAAGTGATTGATAGGGATTACCCCGCGACGTCGGCGAAGTCAAATTGCCCGGGGCGGTTAAAATGTACCCCTTCAGGAACACCCAGCCCGGTGGCTGCATACCTGGAATCGATGGCCCGAAAGGCATGATCCCTTCCAATGAAGAGGCCGTGGCGTTGGATGGGTCAAGTAAGTAAAACGGCCAGCGGCCGCGGATGGTATTACCGGTGACAATGCCGTGATTACGAATCATGTAGAAGATAGCGCCGTCGGACCAGGTTAGTAAACTCGTGCGGTCACTGTTGACTTGCTGCAATTCACCGGATTGGAGCGTGTATCTCCAAATGCCGGTGCGTTCCGGCGTGCTGCGGCCGTCGACCGACAGCCAAATACAATTGTGCTTCCGATCGGCCAACATCGAGGTGACGTCATATGGTTGTCCGCCATCCAGTTTGTGGCGCCGCGTAACGGCCTTGCTCGTGGCCACCAAGTTGAATTGCTGCGACACGGGATCGAATTCGGCTATGCCGCCTTCCATCGCTATGTACAGCCGTTGGCCAAGCCACGCCAAACATGAAACCTTGTCCCCCGGCAAGCCGCGGGCGGCGTCGAATCGTTCGGTCTTGCTCTCGGAGACCACAAAGAGCGCATCGGCGGCAGCGAGGAACACGACGTCCGGACCTTCCACCACCGCGTGCGGTGAGCGCGTGGCACGTTCGATTTGACCAACGTCGCGCATCGCTCCCGTTTGGGCCGACAACCGCGACACGATGTACTGATACGGCTGATTGGGGTCGTATGTTTTGCCGTCCGCGTCGCGTCGGACCTGCGTGGCGCCCCCCGTTGGTTGCAACTCCATGTCAGATCCGTCGTCGAGCTTTCGGCTCCGCCAAACCATGACAATCGGTTGCTCCGCAGGTGTGAGGCCCGGACCGTCTGCAACGTGCAGATAAACCAATTGTGCGTGCCGCGGTTTGCGATTGATCATGGTGAGCGGTTGCACGGAGAATTTGGACCAATCACCTTGCGGTGGATTGGTTCTGAGCTGTATGCGGCGAATCTCGTCGGCGCGTTTTCGCACTTCGGCCGCCCCGGCGGCGTAGGTCTGGTCATAGGCTTGCTTAACCCGTAGCGCGATTACCCGCTCGCACCTCGATTTCGCGATGTCCGAGTAACCGGGCCCAGGCAAGTGTCGAACAACGCTGGCGTCCGTACCAGCGGCGTCAAATCGCCGGCCGTTTCCATTTGATGCAATTTGCCCACGAAGTAATCATCAAGCTGCGAGGCGATTGCCAACTGGTGCGCTGCGCGACCCAAAAACGCTCTGGCCTGCAATTCCGCAAGCGCCAGATTCTCCGGCAATCCGTTCCACAGGGTATCAAGAATTGCCTCCGCCGCTTCTGCACCCGGGACTCCGTCATCGGTGATGGAGATGTTGTAATTGCCGCACATGCGGATTATCGGGTCGTCGTGTCCTGCCAGCCACTGGAATAGCGGCAGCAATTCCCGTCTTGTCCATTTGCCGGATAAAGGCGGCGATTGCACCGTGCTGGCGTTGAGGTTTAGCTCGTCCAGCACCTTCCCGATCTGCTGCCGCTCGACCAACTGCACGCCGTCGAACTTTGACAGCCGCGCCATGAGAAGGTCCGGAAACCCCGTCTCGGTCACCTCGGCAGTGGCCACAACTGCCCACTTCTTCCCTGTCGCTTGTTCCTCGGCCGAAGCCGCTGCAGAAAGCGTTAGCAGCGCGGTAAGCACGAGAGTGACACGACGAAAGCTTACAGTCATAAGGTCACTTATTCCTCTGAAAAATCCAGCAACCACACGCTGCTGCGGTTTGCGACGAGCAACTGTATGCCGCCGGGCAGCACGGACAGACATTCCTCGTAGCGAATCCATTTGTCCGCGGTCTCAATCGGCGCCAACAGTTCAAGTCTGTGGTCGGTCAGCGAAATTCGCCGCCACGACCCACCGGACCACAGCCAGCCGTTGTGCCGCGCGTAGGGCGGCGGGCCGCTCAACAGCGGATTGCCTTGCCGGCCTTCCGAGCGCACATCCGGGGCGAACTGGTGGGCGAACATACTTTGCAAAACTTCAATCCGGTTTGTTTCCGTATCATAGCTGAGCACAAAACCGGTTCCGGTCAGCAGCACGCGCTCGCCGGACACTTGGCTGGCCCAGCGGATTGGCTCGGTCGTGTACAGTTGCCGGATTTGCTGCAACTGGCCGGATTGGGCGTCGATTTGCCAGATGCCGTTGCGCCTGTCGCGCTCACTGCCTGGCCGGTCGACGTAGGCCACGGCCAGCACACGGTCCTGCTCGCGGTCGGTAATCAAACACGGGACGCTGAGCTTCCCCGTGTTGTCCAGCGGGCCGGCAACATCGCGCCGTCCGGCGGAAGCAAGGACTTTGACTTGCCGCGAGTCAAGGTCATAGGCAATCAGGTAGCCGCCCTCGCCGAGCCCGACGTACAGCGTGCGGCCTAGCACCGCGACGCTATGCGCATCGTTCGTCGGCAAACCGGCGGCGGCGTTTACGATCCGGGCCGGTGTTCCGTCAAGCGGGAAGATGGCGACACCTAAGCCTGTTATCGCGGCGCAAAATTCGCGAGTTCCAACGGCCGTGTCTCGAACCGAGAATTCGCCGAACGGCGGCCAACTCGGCGGCGGCAGTTCGCCCATTTGTTTCGGCGGCGAGCCATCGAGGGGCACCGCGACCGCGCATAAAGTCAACGCATCCGGTACGTTGGACTCGCCACTGCGCGACCGCGTTGCCAAGCAGTAATACGTACCGTCAAACACGACACCCCGCTTGATCGCTGACACGACCGGCAGTTGGCCAATTTCAAAGACTTGCCGAACTGACCGCCACGGTTGTGCCGCGTCATCGGTTTTCCGTGAAAGCCGAGACAACAGCCGGATGCGCATGGATTTGAGTGAGAATCGCACGCCCTCTGCACTCTCGCCGAAGGTCTCAACTCGCCCCTGGTCGATCATGTCCAGCGAACGCTCGATGATGTGCAGCAGTTCGGCTTGATAGGCATCCGCGTCCGCGAAGGAAAACACGGTGTGGGACGGCGCGGGATTGTCGATCACGCGCATTGCCTCGGCCCGGATCGGCTCAAACTGAGACTCCAGCACTGGCAGCGTAAGCTTGCCGGCAAATTCTTGTTGCCACAGCCGGCCGATGTCGCCGTACAGTCGGACCACAGGATGAAGGTGCTCGCGCATCGCTTGAAGCAACTCGTCCATCCGTTTCGCGTAATCGGATTTGTCCAGTCCAAATGCTACCGAGAAATAATCAGCATTCGGCGACAGGATTCGTTGCATGATGGTTGTGAGGTCCGACGCACCATTAGGTGAGTTCACGGGACCGGCCGCGGCCAGTACCTGCAGCCAGTGCCGTGCGAAACGAGTCAGATTCGCGAAGTATTCGTCGGCGCTCGCGGAGAAAAAGGGAAGGCTCTCAAGCCAAACGGACATATGCCCGCTGTACCGGAACATCGCCGCGGGGTTGGCTTTCACCACCTTGGCCCACTCGTCGGCCGACTCGATGCAGAACTGCCGGCATTTGTCTCGAACCTTCCCAAGCTGTTGTTGCTGCTCATCCGTCTGCGGCCGGACATGGGCAATTCGCCGCAACGCCGGAAACAGCGCGTGGCCGTCCGTAGAAAAGAACGCTTGATGATGGTCGGACAGGCTTTGAAGATCGAACGGCTGTCGTGCGTGGAAAGCCTCGAGCCGCAAATCCATCGCGCGGCTGAACTGTGCGGCCGCGTACTCGATGTTCCGGGCGATCGGTTGATCGCCAAAATTGGCCGGTACGTTCTGCCGGCCGGGCGGCATCAGCAGATCGTTCACGTTGTCCAGTAAGTAGCGAACCAGTGCGTCGCGATAATCCGCTTGATTCGGCGCTAATGCACACGCGGCTTCGCAGGCGCGGACGGCCTGCTCAAAGTCGCGGTGGGCGTGTAATAGCGCGGCCTCCTGCGCAAAACGTGCGGCCTCGCGGCCGGCATCGAGCGACGCTGGCGTGCGAACTCCGCCGAAGGACTCGGTCAGTTGCGATTGCAGCTCGCGACTTAGATCGGGCACGTTCTGCCGGTCGATGGCCGCCGTAAACTTGCGCAGCACTTTTCCCTCAACGTCGGTCAGCAGTGCCGTAGCGCGAAAACCTTTCCCCGATTCGTCTCGCCCTAGTTCGAGTTCCACGATCAGCAGCGACTTCCAAAGCTTGCCCGCAGCAGAGCCGGTCACGCGGCGTTCTTGATTGACGTGTTCGAGCCGCTTTCGCTCCAGAATCGCCACGCCCGGTGATTTCAGCAGTCCTCGTTCGAGCAGCAAGGCGACCGACTGGCAGACGCTGTCCTGCTCGCGCGGCAGGTCAGCGTTGCGAACCGACAACAAGCAAATCGGCCGCAGATCGCGCTCGCGCCGCTCGCGTTTGGCGAGCGAATCGCGAAGGGACTGCACGATCCGGTCGGCCAGCACATCGGCGTTGCCTGCCAGCGTTTCGTCGGCCAGCCGCAATCCACTCTGCGCGTCGAACACGACCAGTCCCGACGCCAGCTTGCCCTGCTCCGCAGTTTCCACCACGGCGAACAAGTCGACCGTCAGCAGCTTGCCCGCGCTCACGGCCTGCTCGGCGTTGACCAGACCGCCGAGCGACAGTTTGTGTTCGTCGAGCACGCGGTCAATCTCTTTGCGTTCCAGCAACGTGAAGTCCGACGCCGACGAGAGCCGCACCGTTGCCAAGTCGATCGCGGCATTGATTACGTCGCCGGCGCCGCCGTTGCTCACCAGGGCGACTTTCGTTGCCGCGCTGAGCTGCGTTGCCGTCAGTACCAGCAGGAGGAACAACCAGGCGCGGAGCAGGAGTTGTGATCTGTCCATTTCGTTAGCCAAACCGAATGAGATGTTGTTAAAGGGAATGCAGCGTTACGGCGTGTGCACTTCATCGCCGGAGCCCCAACTCGCCTGAAATGTCTCCCAGCGGTGCTCGTAACCGCGGCTGGGATCGCTGCCATGGAAATGAACCAGCAGGCCATAGTGGCTGCTGGGCACAAGGTCCAGCAATCGAGGCGACATGCCTGCGACGCCCTTGGGCCAGGGAGCGGATTCGTTGACTACGAGCAGCGGGCCTTTCAACGTACTTGAATGCCACCACGCGGCGCCGATGATGTGCAATTGGCCGTCAATCATAAACGGTAGCCCAGGCGGCACCTCCGGCAGGACATTTTCGGGCTTCATCTCCGGCAACGCGGCGCGAAGAAGTTGGGACCTGTGCTGATCGACATACTCGGTCGCAAGAAGCGTGTCGTGGTGCATGGCCGTTCTTTCGTTCATCCACGGAAAAGGCTCGCGGACGATGTTCACCGACTGTGCCGGCACGTCAACCAGCAGGTAATCCGAAGTACCGCGGCCGATCAGCACCCATTGAGCGGCTTTGGCAGCGGTGCCGGGCGGACCAGCCAGCGTGAAGATATATCGTGGGCTGAAGGCGGCCGTGAGGGACCTGGCCTGAATCGATTGCGACTGCGTGAAGTGCAAATCGCGAGCTTCATAGATCACTTTGACAGTAACCTCGAAAGATTGATCACACTCCACGGTGCCCAGCCACGTGCGGCCGAACCAGCCGCACGCAAACACTTTCCCAGGCGCGAGCGGCGTGACCAGCAGATTGTCGGGAATCGACGGCAGCGGCCGCTCGCCTAGCGCGGTCGGCAGACCATCATCGGCGGAGATGAACCGCGTTTGTTGGCTGATCGGGTCGAGCACCAGCAGCCGCGACGACGTGTCTTGGCGCACCGCCGTGTCCTGGCGCCCCAGCAGCGCCGCCCACACGTAGCGGCCGTCGTAACAGACGGACTGGAGATTCTCGTTGCGGGCGCTGGCCGTCCAAACCGGTATCAAGCGCCCCGTTTGTTTCATCAGATACAGACCCTGCTGCTCCCAGAAAACGTCGATGCCATCGCCAGCGGGAATGGAGCCTTCGAGTCGCCATGGAGTCTCCGGCAAATCGACGTCTCGGCCCACCTGGAATTCGAGTCGCGTGATTTCGATTTGGCGCGGGCTCTTCTCCCAAACTGGTGTTGGCTTTGGCGGCGGTCTCGGCGGCAGCCAACCTCGCGGCTCGGCCCGCGCTGCTGAATGAATGTTTGACACCGCGGTGCGATCACCGCGCGTGGATTGCCGCATGGCTTCGGCGGCACGTTGAATGTCCTCGTTGGGAAGCGCGGCGAGCTTTTCGAGATATTGGGCGCCGGCGGGGCTGTCCAAACCGGGGAAGTCGACGCCATTGTCCGAGTTCAGACCTCGACTTGTGTACCGCAGCACTTGCGCCGATAAGTTGGGAGCGTCCGACAAGCCGGCAAAAACTTCGTACAACTCGGCAAATCGCTCGGCGGGCGATTTACCGCTTAACAAATATGACAGCACCAAACGTGACTCACGACCGGCGCGAATCTCGTGCCGGACAATGCGCCGCATGGCTTCTGTTTCCGTTTGCTTGGCATCGCGAATCAAGGCCACAACCTCCTCGGGCATCCCCGGGCGAATTGCCAAGTAATCGCGAAACAGCGGAGTCGGTTGACTGGTCACCTCTTCGCCGTCACGTGCCAGAGCTTCCATGTGCTCCAAGGCCCGCAAGTAACGCTGAATCGCGAGGCGTCGGTCTTCGGGTGTGGCCTGGTAAGGCGGTGTGGTGGGTCGCGGCATGTAGCGGAGCAGGTCGAGCCATTGTCGGCGCTGGTCCCGGGCCTCCGGGGCAATCAATAGCGCGGCCTCGAGCAAATCCATGGCGCCTTGCCAATTGCCGGCCCGTTGCAGCGCCGCGGCCCGGCGGGTCAAGCGGTGCACCTCGTCGTACTTCTCGAATCGTCCGGTCGGAGCGGGAGAAGCCGGGTTCAGTTTCGCAATCACGTCGCGGGTCGTCTGCTGAAGGAATTCTGGAACTTGCTGTGGTGGCAACTCTGTCGCGTGCTCCGCGACGACCTCGTCGCGACGTTGAAACGTCAGACGGACCGCAACGCGGCGATCGAGGTCCGCTCCTGTATTGCGGTATTCGCCTAAGATGAACAGCGGAATGCTGCGTTGGATTTGGGCTGTTGGGTCGGTTAGCGAAATCTCATTGGCGATCGCCTGAGCTTCCTCCAATTCCACCACCACGATGCCGTCGTGCGCGAAAAGTTGTTGCTCGATCAGCTTTGCATATGCGGATCGCAGGTGCTCGTGCTGAAACGTCAGATCGTTGCAGATGAATTGCGGAATCACGCACACTTGGCGAACTTCGTTGTGGTATCGCTCCAGTGCTTGACTGACGAACTGTTGGAGCGTCGTCGCATCGTCGTCTGGGTTTCCCGATTCGTGCAGCGTCTGCACGCTGAGCCTCAAGCCTTGCGTGGTTTCGCAAACGACAAGCTGCGCGTGTTTCTCCGGTTGCTGGACGTGGCGCAGCAGGACCAGCACATCTGCCTTGAGCAAGCGGCCGACGTCGGTGCGTCCGCTGCCCGCTTCCGGACCGAACAGCGCTTGCAACTCTTGCTCATGCAAAACGCGATCGATCTGATTGCGTTCCAGCCACTGCGCACCGTCGCTGGTAATCAGTTTTGCCTCGAGCAGCGCCCCAAGAGCTGAACGGTCGAGATCCAGAAACGCGCA
>JBGTKH010000700.1:0-6910 GCA_041744735.1 Pirellulaceae bacterium
GAAACGCCGCGCGCCACCCGTGCCGGCAGAGTCGTCTGGTGAAGAGACGAAGCCGGCCGGCGAGACCGCTGCCGACCGCGTGTTGATCGTCGGCTTCGGCCCGGCTGGGCAACGAGTGGCCGAAGGGCTAATGCAGCGCTACGAGAAACAAATGACGGTGCTGGATATGAACAAAGACAACATCACCGTCGCGCGGAATTACGGATTGGTCGGGCATCTGGGTGACGCGACCCAGACCGACGTACTGGAACACGCCGGCATTCACTTGGCGCGGGTCGTGGTCATCGCGTTGCCCGACCATCGGACGACTCGCGAGTTGATTTATCTGATCCGCGACTTAGCTCCCACCGCGCACATCATCGCCCGCTGCCGCTATCACGTGCGGCACTGGGAATTACTGATGGCCGGCGCTTACGAGGTGGTCGACGAAGAAGACCAAGTCGGCCGCCGCCTGGCCGCCGAAGTCCGCCAACTGCTCGGCGACGTGCCGGACGGTTTGTGAGCTTTGTCGGAGAAGAGGATTTGCAAAATCATAGAGGGCAAAATCATAAAAAGGCCCGCGGCCGATTTGTCCGGCTGCGGGCTTTTGGAATCAGGAGAGCGAAAGCGGTGACGGATTACGCCGTCTTTGTTTTCGGCGGTTCAGTCGCGATGGGGAACAGTTTTTCTTTACCTTCGACGACGCCTTTGCTGATCACGTAACGGCCGCCTTGCGCTTGATCGGGCAGTTCGTACATGATGTCCAGCATCGCTTCTTCGATGATCGAACGCAGACCGCGGCAGCCGGTGCCTTTGACCAAGGCACGCTGGGAGATGGCGTGCAGGGCGTCGTCGGTGAATGTGATCTGGCTGTTCTCCATCTCGAACAGCGTTTGATACTGCTTGACCAACGCATTCTTGGGCTCGGTCAGCACCTGCATCAAACCGGCCTCGTCCAGCGGCGTCAGCGCGGAGACAACCGGCAAGCGGCCGATTAACTCGGGGATCAGGCCGAAATGCAAAATGTCGTCGCTGGTCACTTGCGGCAGCAGTTCCGTCAAGGCCCGATCGTCCTTGATGCCCGACGCTTGTCCGAAGCCGATCGTGCGTTTGCCCAACCGCTTGCGAATGATGTCCTCGATGCCCACAAACGTGCCGCCGCAGATGAACAGAATGTTCGTGGTGTCCATCTGGATGTACTGTTGCTCGGGATGCTTGCGGCCGCCTTGCGGAGGCACGTTGGCGACGGTGCCTTCGAGCATCTTCAACAACGCCTGCTGCACGCCTTCGCCGGACACGTCGCGCGTGATCGACACGTTGTGGCTGGTCTTGCCGATCTTGTCGATCTCGTCGATGTACAGCACTCCGCGCTGAGCCGCTTCGAGATCGAAGTCAGCCGCATGCAGCAGCTTCAACAGCAGGTTCTCGACGTCCTCGCCTACGTAACCCGCTTCGGTCAGTGTCGTCGCGTCGCCGATGGCGAACGGCACATTCAAAACACGAGCCAGCGTGCGGGCCAACAGCGTCTTGCCCGAACCGGTCGGCCCGAGCAGCAGAATGTTCGACTTGTCGATCTCGACATTCGAACCCTCCCAGCCCAGCGACAACCGCTTGTAGTGATTGTGCACGGCCACGGCCAGCACGCGCTTGGCGTGTGTCTGGGCGATCACGTATTCGTCAAGCTGGGCGACGATCTCGCGCGGCGTGGGGATCTTAGTGAACAGTTGCTTGGTGCTGCCGCGGCGTCGCTGTTCCTGTTCCAGAATCGACTGGCACAGATCGATGCACTCGCCACAGATGTAAACGTCGCCGGGTCCTTCGACCAACGGACCGACGTCGCGATAGCTTTTACGACAGAAGGAGCAGAAGGCGTTTTTCTTCGTCGTGCTGCTACCTCGGCGACCGCCGCCCATGTCCTTACCTGCGGGCATGAATAACTCCTTTCGATGGCCAAGCCCGTGGGTGCATCCCTGTCCGCAATCGAGCTGTGAATCTACGTTACTACGTCTGGTATAGTCCCGATGTTGATCGGCCGCCAAGGCCGATTTGCTTGCGAGTGGTTGGGCGCGGCGGCATAGTCGCAACTTGGGGCACGCCCGGTGCGACCGTTGCCGCTGAATCTAACCCGTGTCACCGGTATCCTTTATCTCGTCTTGTAACCGCTCGCCGAGCATTGTCTTTATAGTTCGGTATTCTGTCTCGCTGATGTCACCCTGCTCGCGAAGTTCTCGAAAATTCGTGAGCAAATCATTGGCCGTAGTCTGGTCGTCGCCGGTCTGACCGCGAAACCTTCGCACGACGTAGTACCCTATCGTCGAAAGAATCGCTAACGCAGCCAGCATCATTACGGCCTGAGCCTGCGTCGTGAAGAGAATATCCAGCATGACTGAAGACCGGACAGGACGGAACGGGAC
This sequence comes from Pirellulaceae bacterium, assembly GCA_041744735.1. Lineage (GTDB taxonomy): Bacteria > Planctomycetota > Planctomycetia > Pirellulales > Pirellulaceae > JBGTKH01. The sequence continues at coordinate 2,394 of JBGTKH010000700.1, forward strand.
GGAACGGGACGCCGGGCTGATATCGGCCCGTGCGGGTTATTATGCACATTTGGCACCGCCGCGTCCAGAATTCCTCACCCTCCGGGCTTAAATCGTGCCCCGCCAGCAATTTACACAGGCGACAAAAGTGGACAAGTTTGTCCAGTTGTCCGGGCTCAGACGTACAGATTTCAAATTTGACGGGAAGAGTGGTGAAAGGAATCGTTCGACGGTGACCCGTCAAATTTGAAATCTGTACGTCTGAGCCCTGATTCGACACGCGGCCTTACCGTTCGTTGACAGACCGCCGAGCCGGCGCTAGGTTGAACAACCGTAGCCGCCGGTAAATTCCGTCCGTGGGCTCAACCAAGGATACGCGAGCGGGCGAAAAACGGTTCAACCATTCCGTCGCCTAACTCGCGCCGAACTTTCGTAGTTCGGATTTTGTAGACGTTACACCAATTCGTAGCCGAACTCGTGAGAGTTCGGACTTTGTCCAATTCGTAGCCGAACTCGTGAGAGTTCGGACTTCGTCGATCGCAGACCACCGAAGTCTTACGACTTCGGCTACGTGTGAAATTGACATGCCGCTGAGGAAACTTTGATGAGCAAATCCGACGATCTCTCTCGCGTTCTTCGCTCCGGCATTGTGGCCGTGATCCGGGCGTCGAGCGGCGAGCTGCTCACTGATGTGGCCGAAGCCCTGTTGGCCGGCGGTGTCGAAGTGATGGAAGTCACGTTTACCGTGCCGGGCGCCGTGCGAGTGCTCGAGCGCGTGGCCGATCGATTGGGCAGCCGAGTATTGCTGGGAGCCGGCACGGTGCTCGACGCAGAAACGGCTCGCATCGCGCTGCTGTCCGGCGCCGAGTTCATCGTTTCGCCGTCAACAAACGTGGACGTGATTCGCCTCTGCCGCCGCTACGACAAACTGGTCATGCCCGGCGCACTGACGCCCACGGAAGTCGTCACCGCTTGGGAAGCGGGCGCAGACATCGTCAAGATCTTCCCGTCCGACATTACCGGCCCGCCGTATCTGAGGGCGCTGCACGGTCCGCTGCCACAAGTGCGGCTGATGCCCACGGGCGGCGTGAACCTGGAATCGGCCGCCGCATTCCTGCGTGCCGGTGCCTGCGCACTGGGAGTCGGCGGTTCGCTCGTCGAGTCCAAAGCGGTCGAAGCCGGCGACATGGCACGTATCGAATCGCTGGCCAAACAGTTTGTGCGGATCGTACAAGAAACGAGATCGAACGCGTAGCTGAACTCGTAAGAGTTCAGTGATCCCAGAGACATCCGAAGTCTTGCTACGTTTTGCGACTTCAGCTACGTAATGAAAAGTGTGCTGACATGCCGTTTCTATTCACTTGCCCACACTGTAGCGCTCAAACCGAAATCGAAGACCGATACGCCGGACAAAGCGGCCCTTGCTATTCGTGCGGAAAAACCGTGACGGTCCCGCTTCCGGCGTCTGTCGCCTACGGGCCGGCGCGAACGGCAACAAGCGGCGGCGGATCGGCGACTGGTGTGTTATTGGTGCTGGTGTTAGCGGGCGTGCTCGGCGGCGTCGCGGTGATCGGCATTCTGATCGCGCTGTTGATTCCCGCCGCCTCGTCGGCCCGCACCGCAGCCACTCGCACTGCGTGCATGAACAATCTGAAACAGATCAGCCTGGCGATGGAGATGTACCAACAGAAATATGGCAGCTATCCGCCCGCCTACATCGCCGACGAAAAAGGGAAGCCGATGCACAGTTGGCGCGTGCTGTTGCTGCCGCACATGGGCTACGATTGGCTGTACCAACAATACGATTTCACACAGCCCTGGGACAGCCCGCAAAACATCAACCTCTCATTCCAAATGCCACCCGAGTTCGCCTGCCCAGATGACCTCGATGCGGCGATTCAGTACGAGACCAGCTACATGGTCGTAGTCGGCCGCGGCACGATGTTTCCCGGCGCGAAGAGCACGTCGATTGCCGACATCACCGACGGCCTGTCGAACACAATCATGGTCGTCGAGGTGCCGGCGTCCGGCGTCAGTTGGCTCGAGCCGAAGGACCTCGACGTTCAGCAACTCACTTTTCAAGTCAACGGCGCGTCGGGCAACGACATCGGCAGCCATCACCCCGGCGGCGCCAACGTGCTGATGGCCGACGGCGCCACCAAATTCGTACGTGACACGCTCCCCGCCCAATACCTCGAGTCCCTCCTAACCGCCGCCGGCAGCGAACCCATCACCAGCGCCGTCTTAGACAACTACTAATTTGGAGTGCGCCAATGTGGAGTGCGGCGACTCGTCGCCGCTTTTAGATTTTAAGAGGCTTCGGCCCGCTACCTTTCTCGCCCTCCGCCCCCTCGTAACCCGACGCGTAAGCGAGGGCTTTCGCCCGTTCCGCGTTCCAGCTCACGTCAAAAAAATCGTTCCCAAACGCTTGACAGCCCAATCTCAGCCGTTATCCTAGTGGCTTGTTGTAATTGAGTCTCAGTTGTGATGACCCGGCGAAGAGAGAGGTTTTCCGGTGTTTTTTGGACATTTTAGACCCGCGAATTCGCTCAGCCAGCCCTGCAGACCAGCCAACCTCCGCCAAAACCGCCTGCGACAGCGGGCAATCTGGTTTTATCCCGCACGAGGCCCAAGACGCACTGCCACACCGCAACCGGTGCCCCAGCCGGCCGCATGGATGTGGCCGACCAATAACGCCCGCCCGTCGAGCGACGAGCCCGACGGGCGAGCCAAATCCAAGGACGAGTTTTCGACGTGAGTCGCGCCATCGACAACCGGCGCACGGAGTTTCCCACAATTTTCTTGCTCGGAGGGTTTAACCCATGAACGTGCTCGCAACCAAGTTGAAAAAGCAAAGTCGTCAGCTTCGCCGCCGCGGTTTTACTTTGATCGAGTTGGTGATGGTCCTAGTCATCCTCACCGCCCTCGCGGCACTCGTCGTTCCGATCGTCGATTACATCCGCCGCCAAAGTGACAAGACGCAAGGCGCATTCGCAATTGAGCAAATGACCGAAAACATTTCGCTCTACCGAACATTGACAGGCAACTATCCTGATAAGCACGACTCACTAATCGCCAGCGGCGGCGGTGCCATTTACCCCTTGCTGCGCGAATCGGACTTTCTCGTAATCTCAACGCTGGCCAATGACTCCCAGAGGGACAGCCTGACAAAGACCGGGATCAAGATCGTGATGGATCACGATGATTCCCTCGCCTACCGCGGAATTCCCGGTAATAGTGGCACTGTGCAGCGTCCCGTCGCAAATAGTGGTGAAATTGCCGTAGTCGACTTTTCAGACAGCCAGGGAGCGCAAATCCTGGCGTCCCTTTATCCACAATACGTCGCCACATGGACCGCCGGCGCCCCAACTTTTGTGCCGGGTAACGCAACGTCAAATCCGCCCACGCCCGGTGTTGTCGTCGCGAGCCACCAAATTGTGCTTGCTGATGGCACGACGGCCAAGCTGGCCGTGTTCGGTGTCGGCCCATCCACAACGTCGATCGGTCAGACAATGGTCGCCCCGCCGGCTTACCGAGGCGTCGACGGGCTCAAGGACTACAATCGCTTTCTCGCTGTTTACGCCGTTTACGATCGCACCACGTCGACGGGAGGTACAAGCGCCAAGCGGGCACAGCTTAAGGGCGTCTTGGATACCAAGGGTGACTTCCTGAATCAGGAACTCAATGAGATCGACGAGAGTAACGTCCAGTAGTTCAGATTCCTGATCTGCGATCGAGAGCGATTGATATCGGTCGCAACAAGGCCTCGTCCGCACGAATGTGTAGACAAGGCTGATGCCTGTGATTGAAAAAGGAAGTCTCGCTTGAAAACCCCGTGCCGTACAGCGTTTACCCTCGTCGAGCTGGTGCTGGTCTTGGTGATCCTAGCAGCACTGACTGCGATGATTATGCCTTTGCTTGGAGGATTCGAAATATCAACGCCGACAGGCGACAAGAGCCCAGAGCAAGTCGTTACTGAAGCCACGATGAATACGATTCGCGACGCTGTTATGGGCACACCTTCGAGTTCAGGTATGTGGGCTGACATGGGACAGCGACCGGACTTGTTTCCGCAGAATCCGGACTTCCTGCTCTTCGAATTCGCGTACGTCGTTGCAACGCCGCAATATTCCGGCGTTCGCGAATTTGATCCGGTTTCAAAAACTGGTTGGCGTGGTCCCTATCTCGTTGGACACTCGAACGTGATCGACGCCTGGGGCAACGATATTCTCATCCAAGTTGATTTTGACGATAGCAAAGTCGTGGACAGTGGTGAGGCAATGTATGCCCGGTTGGTATCCGCGGGTCCCAACGAAATCTATGAAACAACGCTCGCCGCCGGGATCGTTCCAGGTGACGGGGTTCCCGCTAACGAGCTTAGCTTAGCGGAGTGCGGTGACGATATCGTCGTGTTCTTTCGCGTTGCGGACACTCGGGAGTGAATATGCGAATACTCCGCGATGGACAGAGTGACTCCGAAAAGAACGGCAACGCCGTTCAACAGCAAAGCCCAGGGCCAGCGCAGCGCCGCCCTGGGT
>JBGTKH010000701.1:0-5109 GCA_041744735.1 Pirellulaceae bacterium
CGGCTTCGTGCCAAAGCCCTCCAGTTGATCGACGTAGCGGCCGAACAAGTCGAACTGCCAGTTACCGCCTAGGTCCCACGAAGACCACAAGTAAACTTGGTTCTGCGGGCTCTGGCCTTCGGGACCTAACTCCTGACTCGCGGCGATGCCCGTATCGGCGTGGAGTTGGATCTGCTGGAAAGTGTACGCCCCGTAGAGGCGCCAGCATTCGGTCAGCTTGTAATTCGCCGAAAGCTCCACGCCATACGTTTCGCCATCCAGGCCGTTGACGGTTAGGTTTCGTAGCAATTGCCCCATGGTCCCATCTGGCCGACTAGCTTGAAGGCCTTCATAGTCGTGGTAGAACAACGCGAGGTCCCACGAGAATTCGTCCGTCGGCGCCGCGCGGTAGCCAAGTTCATACGCGATCAACTGTTCGGAGTCAAAATCCGGGTTGCCCACCGTTGTGGAAAAGCCCGCGGCCGAACCCGGACTTACGAAGATGATATCCTGAGTGGTTCGAGCCGGCGTTCGGACCGCACGCGATACAGACGCCCAGGCCGATTGGCGATCCGTCGGCGTCAACAGCAATCGGCCGGTGGGCTGGACTTGGAATCCCGAAAAGTCGTTATGGGATAGCTTCGTGCCCGCCGTAAAGAACAGCAGATCATCGACGGCGGTGATTTCGTCCTGAATGAACGTGCTGAGAATATCAAAGTTCTGTTGACGCGGAATCAATTCAATCGGCATGATTCCAACGTTAATGCCCGGCGTAAACTCGTCAGAGTGCCACCGATAACCCGCACCCCAGATAATCTTATGGCGGTCTCCCAGCGGGAAGCTGATTTGATAGTCAAAGTCCAGCGTGTCGAGCGTGTAACCGAACAACTGTGCGTTGCGAACGGTGCGGTCGTAGTAGAACTGAAAGGACCAACTGGCATCGTCGCTTAGTTCGTGTGTCCAGCGTGTGAGCACATCGCCACCGAAGGCATGGTCCTCATCCCGCAGCGGTTGCCGGAAGTTGAAGATCGGATCCGCACTCGGGAGCGGGCTGGGAATTCGGCTGGCCGGCCCGCCGGCCGAGCGTCCATCGTAGAGGTCGCCTTGTAACGTGAAGTGATCGCAGTCGGTGGCATCCCAGTCGAATCGCATGCCGCCGCGTTTTTGTCGCCATTCGTCGTTCGGGTCGCCGGCCGGTTCCAAGGGGAGCGCCGTATCGAATCCGGTGTCCCGCTCAAACCACTTGCCCCAAACTCGATAGGTCACACCCTCGCCGCTTTGACCGCCGTAGCGAAACCCAGCGAACCCCAACTCTTCGTTACCGCCGCCCGCGTAGGCCAATCCGCCTTGGGTGTCTTTGGTGTGTTTGGTGATGATGTTGATGATGCCATTAACCGCGTTCTCACCCCACACGGTCGCACCCGGCCCGCGAATCACCTCTATCCGTTCGATGTCCTGCAAGAGAACGTCCTGAATGTCCCAATAAGTGCCCGCGAACAGCGGCGTGTAGACGCTGCGTCCATCGATCTGCACGAGCAAGTTGCGATTGAAGCGCGCGTTCAAGCCCCGTATGCCAACGGCCCACTTATTCGAGTCGACGCGGGCCACGTCCAAGCCCGGCGCCATGCGCAAGACCTCGGGAATGCTGGTCGCGCCGGAGCGGCGGATCATTTCGTTGGTGATCACGAACACCGCCGCGGGTGACTTTCCGACCGTGCTCGCCTGGCGCGAGACGGTGGTCACTTCTTGCTGCAATGCGGGCACAACGGCAGGCTGTTGCAACAGCCGTTCAAGCTCTTCCAACTCGCTCAACGGTTCCTGCCCGCCCGGCTGGTTTTCCGGCGGCTGATATACGACGCGGGCCGAAGGTGGTTCGGCGTACGCGGATTGTGCATGCAGAGACGATGCAGCGCCCAGCAAGACGCCTGAGGTACACACGGCCAGCGCCGCCAAGTGCTGCCATGAAGACATGGAAGCTAACCTACGTCCTGCCATGATCGATCCTCCGTGGATGGCACTTCAAGCGGCGTATCCTACGCCGAATTCACGTCCGATTGGATTGGCTTGCCGTCGAGTATCCGTTCGACACAAATTCCAAACCGCGCAAGCAACATCGTCGAATTAGCTCGCAAAAAGTGAACGTCTCTCGTCAGCGAGCGATTCGATGCATCCTGACCGTAGCGCGGGATTTGTCGGCCGGGATCAAGGAATCGATCGTGCGGACGTGAGAACCGGATGTGGCGCCATTACCACTAGTGCTTTGTCAAACCACAGTTTTAGGGTTGGCCAACTTCGTGGCGTAAGCTTCCAGCTTGCGTTTCTTTGTGAAATCGGATTGGCAAGCAGGATGCTTACCCCACTTTTTAACTTTGACGAAGCACTAAAACTGCCATCGAAGCGAAAGCGCGATGGCCGCGGCCTCCGAACGGTAGTAAGCTCGACGCAGGACGTTGCGTTTGTTCAGATCCTGGTCGATCCAGCCCAGCACGTTGTACAAATCCAGCCGCAGCGTACCTTGATCGCAGCAGATATTCCGCTGGATGCCGAAGTCCAGAAAGTAGCTGCCGCGAAACGCCTTCTTGTAGCCGGGATCGGCAAGCGGCAAAAATCCATTGGGAGCGGGAAGGCTGGCGTTGAAATTTGCCAGATCCTCGTCGCCGGGGAAGCCCCAATACGCACGCAGTGACCCGCTGACGCTCCACAAGTCGTCCAGATCACGGTTGGCATAGATCTTCGTAAGGTGCGGCGACCAACTAGCCAAATCGCTGCCGAACCCATACGGCTCCGCGGTAATGCCTTGGTTGATGCTCAGGTCAGGGAGAAACCCGTTCATTAACTTGGTGTAGGAGTGCGAGATAACCCACTGTGTGCAATCCGTGCGGTAGGACGTTTCCAATTCCAACCCGGCGATCTGAAAGTCGCCCAGGACCGTCTGCCGCATAATGTTAGGCGTAGGATTAAATCCAATGGCCGTGTAGTACTGATAGAAGCCGCCGGCGCCAAAGTAGAGATGTTCGCAGGGCCGCCGCTCGTAACGTATTTCCACACTCTCGTTCTCTTCGCTTTCGCTGAAGGTGCCCCGCTCGAGGAACTGTCGCCGCAGGTCTCCATCGGTGGCCCGCCGGTTTGCAATCGACCAGATAAACTTGTACGTGTCGCGCTCGTTCGGCGTGTGGACCAGCGCCGCCCGGGGCGAGATGAGCCAATCACTGTACGTGTGATTGTCGCCGCGGACGCCGGCGAACCCGGTCCAATAATCATTGAATCGCAAAACGTACTCGCCCATCAACGAGAACGTATCCGTTTCCCACGGACCTTGAAGGTTCGCAGGCACGCCCTCGACGTTGGCGGGCCGGCTCGGAAAACCGGGACTCGGCAGTCCAAACCACTCGTAAGAATACGCGACCCCCACGGCCACCGAATGCTGCTCGTTCGGCGTCCAGCGGGCAAGCAGTCGCGTGTAGAATTCATCTTCCCGGTTCGTGTTGATTACACCTAGCGGAGTGAATCGCTCGAAATCAAACAAGTCCCAACTTCCCAACAGTTCGACACTCAAGTTGTCCGTCAGCTCGAACAAGTATTGGCCGGCCACCGTGAGTTGCTGGTAGCCGGCCTGCGAGGTCTGCAAATCGGCAAAGCTCGATCCTGGCTGAGCAACGCCCACCGGCGGCAGCGCGATGTCGCGCCGGTCGGGATTGATTTGCTGGCCGCCGCGTGTATATCGGACCCAGGCGTCGAAATTGCCGTCGGTCCATTGTGCGTGGACTTTGTGTTTCGCCTGCGCGCGATACGAGCGGGCATCATCGGGAACGTTGAAGGTCACCGGTTCGCCGGCGATGACGGGAATGTTATCCCTGGCCGTAAACGTTCGGCCGAATACCAGCGGCGCGTCGGACTGATCCGCGCCGTCGTAGCTCGCGATGCCGTAATACACAAACAGGCCCGTGTCGTCATCGAACTTGCGTCCGTACCGCACCTCGGTCGCGGTAAACTCTTCGAGGAAGCCTTGCCGCACGGTTGCATCAAGTCCTTGAAAAGTTAGGCCCGTGTGCGTCTGCATATTGATGACACCAGCAATTGCACCGGGACCATCCGTCGCCCCGCCAGGACCTCGCAGAAAGTCCACGTGGTGCAGGTCACCCAGCAGCGGCAGATCGCGCTCGTGATAAGCGCCGGCTGCCACGCGATTGTTCATGATCCGACCGTTGACCTTCAGCAAGAACTTGTCATCCCGGTCACTGATGATCCCGCGTATGCCAAGTTTGGGACCGGTTGCCACCTGGTGCACGTGCTGGACGTTGGGCACAAAGATGTCGAATAACTCGTCGAGGTTCCTGGCTCCAGACGACCAGATTTCCCCATATCCGATTCTCGTAACAGCGGCAGGAGTATGGCGAGGAATAGGAGGCAGACCGCCACCGATCACCGTAAATGCTTCGTCTAGTTCGGTCAGGGTGGCTGGAGATGCGCCGGGCACGAACGCCGGTAGTCGTAGCAACTGTTCGAGTTCAGCCAGCGGGTCCACTTCGGGCTCTGGTTGCACAGTATCAAACGGCTGCATGTATTCGATCGAAAACACGGGAGGATCGGCAGCGGACGCACTGCTCGAGAGAATTGCAAGAACCGCACAAACTAGAGACACAACAGCCGAACAGCAGATTTCTCGACAGATTGAGATCGATGTACGCTGCGCCACGCGTCGTCCTCCGTGAATGACACTCAGTCGGCGTTTCCTACGCCGGTGTAGTTCCCCTAGGGCTTGGCTCGCTGTTGAATGTCCCCCCATCACTCAACTTCCAAACCGTACAAGCGAAATCGACGGTATCATTCAGCGAACGTGACCAACTCTCGCGAAAGAGCGCTTCGATGCATCCTGACCGTGACGCTAGATTTGCAGAAAGGGATCGAGGAATCGACTGTTCGGACATGAGAACCGGACTTGACGTCATCGTCGATTCAATCCGCTCGGTTGCGCATGTGTGCAGGGTCAGAGATCCGCGCACAGCGAGTCAAGCCGTAGCGGAAGTGGTGACACTTCCGAAGTCTCACGACTTCGGCTACCAAAATGTAGCGGAAGTGGTGACACTTCCAAAGTCTCACGACTTCGGCTACCAAAATGTAGCGGAAGTG
>JBGTKH010000702.1:0-5287 GCA_041744735.1 Pirellulaceae bacterium
CTTGTCGGGAAATCCATGGTGGTCGTCCATCGAAAAGTGCAAATCCGACAGCCAGAGAAAATGTCGGCTGTTCGACACACGGAATTCATGGGGAAAGTCAGAGGGACTGATCTTGAGAGAATCGAGCAGCGAGATCTCGTGCGTTGCATCGCCCTCTCGAAACTTTCGCACAAACCAGATGGTACGGTCCTGCTGCCGCAGTTCCTCCGTCGAATGCACTCGCTTTCCGTAGAACTGATCGTAGCGCGATTGCGTCGATTCAAAAAAATCGTCGACCCGCTCGTACGACCACTCTTGGAGTACGCTTGGATCGAGCGGAATGGCGGAAATGCTGCTCAATTTGAACCACGCCTTGTAGGCCCGTGGTTGATAATAGGAAGGCGTCGCTTCGGCGTCCGGCGATTGAGACGGTTCCAGATCGTGCCGCCAGAAAACTTCCTTGCACGTCGCCTTGAAAACGTGCGGCTCATCACGGCCAGAGTCAAACAGGTAAACGCTCAAGCCATCCTGCGCTGCCTTCTTGGTGAGTTCGGAAAATACGCCCGTGGGCACTTTCTCGCCCGCTTTATTCCACCATCCCCACCATGTGAAACCATGTTCGTCAATTTTCGCGCTGTGACTCTTGATGGTTCCACCCGGCTCCGTCGACAAGTCCCGGAACCGCAAGATCATCGTTTCAACTTCGGGCTTAGCCAATGTGATTCCCCTTCTAGTTTCGTTGAGGGTAGGCCTCACGCTCCAGCCTGTGCCACCATCGCCACGACAATTTTCAAAGGTACATTGCATTATCGTCAGTTGCCGACGAACCGACCAGTGGCAAACGCCTCTGGCAGAACGGACCTGCGAGCAATAGAGGCAACCAACTACGCCAACTCCTCAATACCCAATCACGGGCACTTCGTTTTGCGCCCGAATCAGGATGCCGGGCTCGGTCCGCTGTCGTCGCTGGGGTCGTCTTCGCTGCCGGATGATCCTTTGCCGCGGTCGAAGATGTTGCGGGCTTTTTGGTAGGCGGCGATCAGGGCGTCGCCGGCGAAGTGGAGGATGAAGTCGTCGAGGTCGTCGAATACGTCGGTCACGGAGCGGAACTTGGGATGCAGCGCGGCAGTTTGGCCAGCGGCATTACGGCTTCGATCCTCGGCTGACTGCCCTTGTACCCTCCAGAGTTGTTTCGTACGTCGGTGCGTGCCACAGGACAAGGCTTCAGCTTCAACTTCGGCCGCATCCTGGCCGCCGTCGCCGCGTTGCAAACCGGCTACTTGATGAAAGACATATTCCATGAGGACTACGCCACCGCCTGCTCGATCATGAGCATGGTGTACCTAGTCGGCGTGGCCATCATCTGGCTGGCCCCGGAAACCCGCGGCAAGCCGCTGCCGGAATAGGTTGACGGCGGTGCTTGACTGCACGACAATTCATGATGTAGAGTTTGCGACGCAGCGAAAGGTTATTTCACATGGCTTCGGCAACGACGACGAACCGCCTGACGGCCGAAGAGTTCTTCGAATGGGTGCACCGCCCGGAGAACCGGGACCGGTGTTTTGAACTCGAGCGCGGCAAGGTGATCGAGATGCCTCCTCCTGGTGAACGACACGGATACGTGTCAGGAAATGTGGGTCGCATTCTGGGCAATCACACTTTTCAAATTGGTCGCGGCTACGTCTGTACCAACGACACCGGCGTCATCGTGGAAACCGATCCTGATACCGTGCGTGGTATCGACGTGACATTGTACGACGAGTTGAAGCGCTACGATGAGTTGAATCCCAAGTACGCCATGCATCTGCCCAAGCTGGCCGTCGAGGTGCTTTCGCCGGAAGTGCGGCCGGGGAAAATGACCCGGCGGGTTTCGCAATTCTTGCGCAAAGGGATTCCGCTGGTTTGGATCGTTGATCCCGAAGGCCGCGACGTAACCGTCTATCGGCCCGGCCAAGAACCGTACGTGCTCGGTGAGCACGACGAAATTACGGGCGAGGACGCGCTGCCCGATCTGCGATGTCGAGTCGCGGACTTCTTCCGCATGCCGGGGGAATAGCTCGGTCGACGTGTGTCGAACGACTCGCGTTCAACGTCCGAGTGTTATTCCGGCAGCGGTTGGTTTCTGGTCTCTGGCAGGAACGGCAATACGAACAGTCCCAAAATGAAGATGCTGCACATCGTTATGCCCGCGTAGCGCGTGGCGTCGCTGCCACCGCCGTACATGCCGCTGAAGAAGCCGATCAGTTGGGCTTGAATCAGCGGACCGGTCGCGGCGACGAAGCGGCCCACGTTGTAGCAGAAGCTTGTGCCGGTGGATCGCAAGTGCGTGGGGAACAATTCGGGGAAGTACATCGCGTAGCCAGCGAACAGCGAGAGTTGGCAGAAGCCCATGACGAAGACCATCCACATTTGCCAAACGTCCTTCAGGAACCAAAACACGGCCACGGTGCTGACAAACGCCGCGACCAGCGACATGGCGAAAGTAGGTATGCGGCCGATCCGTTGCGCCAAAAGGCCAAAGCCAAACATGCCAAATGCGGCGCCGACGTTAATCAAGATCGATGTGTAGCTGGCCCATCTTGAGAGCCGGCCGTTGATTGCGGGTTCCAATTGCTCCTTGACGGCGGCGAGTTCAGGTGTCAGCAAGGGTTTGACGGGCGACGAGTCTTGATCGTGGCTCTTGATCTGCTGAAGCTGCTCGACGAGATCGGCGTTGCCGGCGGCTTGGGCCGTTTCTGTCTGTTCTTCGAGAACCTTGGCGGTCACGCCCTTAAGCTGCACTTCGCGGATCAGGTCGGGCGTGAAGAAACCGACGGCCCATAGACCGATGACTCCCGAGCAGGCTAAGACCAGACCCAACAGCGCGTGCTTTCGCCAGCGTGGGTCCTCGAATAATTGAACATAGGAGCCGAGCTTCTTCGCCACCGCTCCTTCGTGCGATGCCTTTTTCCACTTCTCCGGCTCCTTGAGCCAGAGGCGAATGACTACCGCCAGCAGCGCGGGCAGCGCGCCCACTACGAACATGATCCGCCAGGGGCTGGTGACCAGTCCTTCTTCCTCGGCGACACCTAGTCCGAGATTGAGCAGCGCGGCCGTAATGTTGCCGACAGCCGAAAGAGCCTGCAACAGGGCTAACGTATATGGCCGAGCTCGGTCCGGCATCACTTCGGCGACCAGCGCCACACCGACGGCGAACTCTCCGCCCACGCCTAATCCTGTGAGAAATCTGTAAAAGGCAAAGTCCCAAACGCCGCGTGAAAATGCGCTCAAGCCCGTGAACATCGAGTACATCAGGATCGTGATCAGCATCGTCTTCGCGCGGCCGATGCGGTCGCCGAGCATCCCGAAGAACAACCCGCCCGTCGCCCAGCCGGCCAAAAAGATCGACGTGGCATAGTTGCCCCATTTCTTCCGATCGAGTTCGGTTAGTGCCTTGAGTTCCGGACCGGTTAGCTGCGGGTCCTCACGAATGACCACCAATTCCTTCATCGCGGCGGGTCGAGCGAGAATGAATAGCTGCTGATCCAGGCAGTCAAACATCCAGCCCAATGCGGCGACCAACAGCACGAACCAGTGATAACGCGTGAGTAGACGATACCAGGGCTTCGGCGATTCAATCACAGTTTGTACTCACAATGGATCAAGGTGTTAAAACTTCCAAGGACCGCGAAGCAACAATTCACATCGAAACGACCTCAACTTCCAGGCATCGTTCGACGGGATGTTCACCGGCTAGAAGTTCGTCAATGCAGTCCAGGGTTGTCGCGTGAAAATATCGTTGGCCGCACTGCGGGCAGACCTCGGCCTCAACGTTTTCCAAGACGTACAGTCGTTGCTGAAACCAATGAGGCTTCCTTACTCGTCGCAACTCGGTGCTGCCATCGCAGAAATCGCATGTCATAGTTCGGGCTCTCGTTCAGGCACGGGTGCGCACAATGGACGATCAGTCAAAGTTGCCGACGAATCATTTTCCCTTCTCGGCCAACCAACGTTCGGCATCCAACGCGGCCATGCAGCCGGTGCCGGCGGAGGTGATGGCTTGTTTGTAGTAATCGTCGGCCACGTCGCCGGCGGCGAACACGCCCTCGACGCTGGTGTAGGTGCGGAACGGGGCCTTCCATTGGATGTAGCCTTTGGAATTCATTTCCAGCTTGTCCTTCAGGAATCCCGTGTTGGGCGTGTGGCCAATGGCCAGGAACATACCGCCGGCTTCGAGTTCGCGTTTGGAATCCTCGACCGTGCTCTTGATGCGCACACCGGTGACGCCCGCCTTTTCTTCGCCCAGCACTTCATCGACTTCGTGATTCCAAACCATTTCGATCTTCTCGTTGCCCAGCGCCCGGTCCTGCATGATCTTCGAGGCCCGCAGCGCGTCGCGGCGATGGACCATGTAGACCTTCGAGGCGTACTTCGTCAGATACGTCGCCTCTTCAACGGCCGAATCACCGCCGCCCACGACGACCAGCGGCTTGTCGCGAAATCGCGGCAGAGCCCCGTCGCACACGGCACACGCACTGACGCCGCGGTTCTTGTATTGTTCTTCCGACGGCAGACCGAGATAGTTGGCTCGCGCGCCGGTGGCCACGATCACCGTTTGCGTTTCGACCGCTTGGCCTTCCGATGATTTCAGCTTGAATGGGCGGTTGTCCAAGTCGACCTCGACGATGTCTTCGGTAATTACTCGCGTGCCGAAGTTCAGCGCCTGCTGCTTCATCAACTCCATCAGTTCCACACCTTGCACCGCGTAATGCGGCACACCATCCTTAACGTGATCTTTGGGAGCCGGAGGCAGGTTGTAGTGGCGGTCCTTGGCGACGGCGCTCTCGACAAATGCGCGGATGTTTCCGGCCGGGAATCCCGCGTAGTTTTCCACTTCCGTCGTAAAGGCGAGCTGCCCCAGCGGGATCATCTCCTGATGAATGGCTCCCTCGAACACCAGCGGCTCGAGATTCGCCCGCGCCGCATAAATTGCCGCCGACCAACCGGCCGGCCCGCTTCCAATGATGACAACTTTTTCAGGCACGAGTCGATCCTCTGAAACACTGAATGGCAATTTTCGGAAAGATGGCCATTATAAGCACCGCCGCGCCGGCGTCCACCCTCTTTTGCCGTGTACCGGGTATCAACGCAATACGATCGACGTAGACATCCTGGTGCGAAAGGAAGGCACCGACGCCGTTCGCAACACGTTGGAGGCGGATGGTTTCGTTTGGGATCCGGCCGAACGCGAGTTTCGCAGTCCTGACAACGTGCCGGTTCAATTCCTAATCTCCGGCGAATCGGCTAGCGACGATCGGTCACTTGGAGT
>JBGTKH010000703.1:0-14088 GCA_041744735.1 Pirellulaceae bacterium
GTCCACGACTCGGCCGCCGATCACGCCCGGTCCGGCGATCGCTAAACTAACGCCAGTGCCGAAATCGTACAGATTGCACTTGCCGTGTGGGAAGCCCGGCGCACCGTGATCGCCACTGACGACAATCAGCGTGTTGTCCAAGTCGCCGGCCTTTTCCCACTCGTCGATATGCACGCCGAGCGACGCGTCGAACGCGGCGATCTCGCCGAAGTAATCGGCCAGATCTTCACGCACCTCGGGGACATCGGGCAAGAACGGCGGCATCTTGCCTTTAAGCGAGTCCGGCTCGAAGCCCCACAGTGCCTTGCCCGAACCTTTGATCCACTTGCGATGCACGTTCGTCGGACCGAACCAGTAGCAAAACGGCCGGCCCTTCTCGCGCGCCGCTAGAAATGCGGTAAAGTTCCCGCGCACTTCGTCGAGCAATTCCCGCTTCGCCACCTCGACCGACTTGCCGCCGGCGACCATCTTCGTTGCCGCCTGCGAGAACTGATTGACGCGCCCACCCGCTCGTTGAAACGCAAACTGCTGCCCGCCGTACGGAGCATCGGCTGGCGTGCCGGGGCTCCACACCTTGAATGATTTGCCAATGTGGTAGCCGGATTCCTTCAGCAGCAATGGAAAGGCCGGAATGTTCGCGTCCCACACGGCCCCTTGCAAGATCGCCGCGCGGCCCGTGCGCCAGAAATACTGGCCGGACAACAGCGAACTGCGGCACGGCGTGCACGAAGGGGCGTTGACGAATGCGTTTCGAAACAGCACGCCGCGTTTCGCCAAGCGATCGAAGTTCGGCGTGCGCACCACGTCGTTGATGCCGCCGGGTCCGTCAACCTGAGCGTAGACACTGGCGTATCGTCCCCAGTCATCGGCGAACGCAAAGAGAATGTTGGGGCGTGAGGCATCATCTGCCTGCGACACGGAACTCGCTCCGATGAAAATCGCCGCCGCGGCGATTGTCACAAACCCGGCGATGAAATGTCGACGCGTTGTCCGATTCATGCGTATTACCATCGCGGCTTTCAATTGTTATCGCGCAGAGTTGCGACCGCTTCAAGTTTAGCTAGGACAGATTTCAAAAACAGGTTCCCATAGCGGAATTCGGAAGAATTCCGAAGCTTCACGTCTTCTCGTAGCGGAACTCGTGAGAGTTCCGAAGTTTCACAACTTCGGCTACGGCTTTAAAAGACTCTCTACTTCTTCTCCGGCTGTTGATAGCCGGGGGCGGCGAAGAAAGTGATAACAGATGCGCCGTCGGCCGTGTTCCAGATGCGGACTTCGCCGTCAAAGCTGCCGGTGGCCAACCGCTGGGTGGCGTCGTGATAGGCAGTCGAGAGCACCCAGTCTTGATGGCCCGAGTAGGCACGAACCTGCGCGTGGCTCTTCAGGTTGAACTGCCGCGCGGTTTTGTCGGCGGCCGGGGCGAAGAAGAATTCACCGCCGGTCGAGAGTTTGTAGACTTCTCCGCCGTAGCTGCTCACGTCGGCCGTCTTTTTGCCGTCGGCGATTTGCCAGCGGTGAATCTTATTGTCCGCGGCGCTCGAGAAGGCATCCTTGCCGTCGGGATGAAACGCGACGCCCTTTACCGGCTGGCCGTGGCCGGAGTAGGTGACCAGCAATTCGCCAGTCTTGGCGTCAAACACTTTGGCCGTCTTGTCGCGGCTGGCCGAGGCCAGCTTTGTGCCGTCGCCGTTCCACGCCACGGCCATGACCCAGTCGCTGTGGCTGGAGATCGTCAGTTGTTCATCGCCCGAAGCTACGTCGAACACGCGCAGTACGCCGTCGGCCGCAGCAGACGCGAGCCGGTCGCCCTGCGGGCTGAAAGCGACGTCGAAAACGACATCGGATGTAGTGCCGATCACCTTCACAACTTCGCCGGTCGCCGGATCGAGCAGTCGCACTTCACCCAAACGGCCCGGAGCACCGCTGCCCACGGCCAGCAGTTTGCCGTCGGCGCTGAAGTCCAGTGCATAGGTGCGCTGGCCGACGTTGGCGATCCGATTCAATAGCTGGCCGTCTTGCGGATTCCAAACAGTCAGCTCGTGATAGCCGCCGGCCAACAGTTGCGATCCATCGGGGCTGAAGGCCAACGCCGTGATCGGCAGCGTCGTGGGATACGTTTCGGGTGCGGCAGGATGCACGGGCGGCGGGACGATCGAAGCCAGCGCGGCTTTCGGATCGGGCCCGTCGAACTTGGCCCCTTCTTCGATCCAGCGTTTCAATATCGCGATCTGCTCGGCCGGCAGCGCGTCGCCTTCCAGCGGCATGCGTTCGTCTTTGTCTTCGCTCGTGATGCGGCGGAAAGCCTCGCTGCCTTCGAGATCCTTGGCCGCGAAGCCGAGCGAACCCGAATCGCCTTCGCCCACCGCCCGCTCGAAAGTGTCAACGCGGTAGCTCCCCTCCGCTTTCTTCGGTCCATGACAGGCCAGGCAGTTGCCCAGCAGAATCGGCGCGATGTCCTTGCGGAAGCTGACCGAATCGTCGGCCAGCGAAACTAAGCCGGGCATCAAGCAGGCGGCCAAAAGCGCAAAGAACAATCGCCGAAGGGAGACGATCATCGAAGTGCTCCGAGGTAGGACGTTATGGTGAGGACCGGCTGGGCGGGGATAGGGCTGCGGCTCACGCGCGAATTCAGCTACGTTGGCTGGCAAGGTCGCGTTAGCCTGTCATTCCTCCGTCCACCACCAGCACATGCCCGGTCACGTACGACGCCGCAGGGCTGGCCAAAAACAAAACCGCGGCGGCAACTTCTTCCGCTGTGCCTAATCGTTGTGCCGGAATGCGTTTTTTCGCCTCGTCGACCACGGCCTGTCCGAACTTGCGGATCAAGTCCTGCGTCATGTCCGATTCGATAAAGCCGGGGGCCACCGCGTTGACGGTCACGCCACGCTTGGCCAATTCGCGGCTGAGCGTACGAGTCACGCCGATCAGGCCCGCCTTCGACGCGGAATAGTTCGACTGACCAGGATTGCCGATCAGGCCCGAGACGCTCGAAATGTTGATGATGCGGCCGTATCGGGCTTTCATCATGTGCCGGTACACGCCGCGCATGAACAGGAACGGGCCGCGCAAGTTCGTGCGAATCACGTCGTCCCACTGTTCGTCGCTCATGGCAGCCATCAGCGTGTCTTGCGTGATGCCGGCGTTGTTGACGAGGATGTCGATCCGGCCCCATTTCTCAGCGACGGCTTCGATGACTTTCTCGACGCTTTCTCGGTCGCCCACATCGCAACTGTAAACCTCCGCTTCGCCGCCGGCGGCCGCGATTTCCGCGACGGTTTCGGCGAGCTTGTCGGCGCTGCGAGCGACGCACGCCACTCGCGCACCGCTACGGCCCAAGGCGACCGCCATCGCTTTGCCGAGCCCGCGCGAAGCACCCGTGACGATGGCCGTTTGGCCCGAGAGATCGACCTGCAAAAGTCCGGTTGGTGGATTGGCCATGATTATCCCATTACGCTTTGACAAGTTACTTTGCGGTCGATGCGTTTGATCAGTCCCCGCAGCACGCGACCGGGGCCGACCTCATAAAACGGATCGCAGCCCTCGCCCAACAGATGCCGCACGCTATCTTCCCAGCGCACGGGCGACACCAATTGTTTGATCAGCAGTTGACGAATCACTTCCGGATCGGCGTGCGGGCGGGCGTCGACGTTCGAGACGACTGGAATCTTCGGCGGCGACATCTTTACATCGGCCAGTGCTGCGGCCAATCGCTCTTCGGCCGGCTTCATGATCGGCGTGTGAAAAGCACCCGCAACGGCCAGCGGAATGGCCTTCATCGCGCCGGCTTTCACCGCCAACTCGGCTACTCGTTCGCACGCGGCATTGTGACCGGAGACGACAATATTTCCTGGACAAAGCAGATTCGCGACTTGCAATGTTTCGCCGGTCTGGCGAGCGTCGTTGCAGAGTTGCTCGACCTGCACCAACTCCAGCCCCAGCAGGCTAACCATGCCGCTGGGCGTGGCGTCGGCGGCCTGCTGCATTGCCTCGCCGCGTTGTTGGACGACGGCCAGTCCGTCTTCGAACTCCATCACGTCCGCGAACACCATTGCGGTGTACTCGCCCAGACTCAAACCGGCGGCTGCCTCACACGACAGCACCACATCGGGCGATTCGGCTCGTAGCGATTCCAGCGCCGCCAAGCTGGTCACGAACAGCGCCGGTTGGCTGTGAACGGTCGAGTCCAACGACTCGGCCGGTCCCTCGAAACAGAGCTTCGCCAGATCGTAACCGAGAACACCGGCCGCGCGGTCGTAGAGGCTGCGCGCGGCAGGCAACGTCTCCGCCAGTTGGCGGCCCATGCCCACTGCTTGGGCGCCTTGCCCCGGAAACAGGAACGCGATCTTGCTCAAGATGCTCGGACCTTATGGACCAGCGGCTATTCGTCTTCGATCTCGACAACCGTTCGCCCCATGTAATAACCGCACTTGGGACACACGACGTGCGTGGGCACCGCGGTACTGCATTTGGGGCAGAACTGAAGGTTGCGTGGCTTCTTGGCATGGTGCGAACGACGCATGCCGGTGCGCGAATTGGACTGTTTGCGTTTGGGTACGGCCATGAATGTAACTCTTGCACTGTCAATAACGTTCGCACGTGCCGCAGTTTCTACAGCGACAACGGATTTCCAGGTCTGAGCCACCCATCGTAGAAGCCACGCCAGCGTCTGTCAAGCGAGGCCCGTGCGTTGATGGTAGCCGAAGTCGCCAGACTTTGGACGGGTCCGGGAAGCTCCAAACTCTGGCGAGTTCGGCTACCCATCAGCACCAAACTCTGGCGAGTTCGGCGACCGGTTTGCGATCCTAGTACCCAAACAGCCGCTCGCGCAACAACCGCCAACCCAGCAGCATGAACCCCATCAGCACCAGACATACGCCGACCATCCCCGGAATGAACCATCCCAGGGAAAAGATGCCGTCGGCCCAACCGTCCCAGATGCGGCTCCAACCCAGAATCAAAATCAGCGCCGCCAAACACAGATACGGCCCGAAGGCGATGTAGCGATGCCCGGTCAACAGAGTCTGGAGTAGTGCGATTGCCACGGCCGTCAGCGGTGCCAGAAAGAAGATGATCAGCGACGGCTGCCAACCGAGAAACGCCCCAATCATCGCCAGCAGCGTCACGTCGCCGAAGCCCATCGCTTCCTGGCCCAACGCTCGGCCGCCCACGATCCTCACACCCCAGATCAATCCGCCGCCGAACGCCATTCCGACCAAGGCCGACAACAGCCCTTGCCACGCCGGCCCGCCACGCCACCATACGACTGTAATTCCTAAGCTGCCCGCGATCGCGATCGATAGCACCGTGCGCCAAGACGAATCACGAGCGACACTGGCCGCCAGATACTGAAACGCCTTCCATAGTCCGCGCCGTGTGATCCATCGCCAATGCAAAATGGCCAAGCACCAGCCCACGAAGCACGCCAGCCCACACGCCAGGCCCGCGCGATCATTGAGCCACGCAGGCCACGCTGCCGGCGAGGTAATCAGCAGCCGATCCACCACAACCGCGCCACTTAGCAATCGTTCGATCACCACCGGCAGCCTCGACATGGGCAACGCTGCGGCCAGCACCAACGCCGCCAGTGTCCCCGGCACGGTGATTTCATCCGGAATCGTCTTCTCGTCGAAATCAATGAACGTGGCCACGATCATCAGCGAGATCAGAATCACGTGCAATAAATACTGCACGTGATACATCGCCATCAACGCCGGTCCCGCGACGCTTATGGCTGGAATCGCCGGCAACAGGCCGCCCTCGATCTCCCACTGATACAGCCACGCGAAACCAACCGCAGCCGCCAACTCGATCAACATCGGCCGCACCCAGAAGCCGCGGCCATGCACGCTTGACTCGCGCCGCAACCCCCACCAGCCCACGACCGGCACGCGGTCCCACCGCTGCCGCCGCGGGGCCTTTGGATGCGGCGCGGACCAAGGCCCAATCAGCCGCCGGTTCCACGCCAGCCGATAAATCGCTCGATTCAACTGCCCACCCACCAGCGCCCCGGCGACAAACAGCAACGCCAGCCGCAACTCAATCGGTATGGCAAGCAGAAAGTTCACGCGACGTCGTTGCTCGCAAGGTGAGAACCGAAGAGCCGCGGATGCACCACACACGCACCCGCCCGACTCAAACTGCCGTGTTGTACACACTTTCGCAGTCGAAGTCATGGCCACGTTAAACGACGTGGAAAGCCTTGGTACGAAAGAATAGCTGAAACGAGTCCTTACGCGGCAGGGTATAAAACGCCGATTGGGTTGAATTTGGTTTCGCGCGGCGCCGAGATTCGTTACGATCAACTAAGATCGCAAGACGTACGTGATAGGCGAAACGACTACGCGAACAGCGCATGGAATTCTGAGAGGTACTTACGATGATGAGTCACACAGCGTCACATTGGTTTGCAGCCCTCTTGCTGCTAGGGATTTGGTCGTCCAACGTCGGTGCGGCGGAAAAATCGGCTGCGGAATTGCTGCCACCGACGACCGTCGCGTACGTTGAGATGTCGCAGCCGAAGCTGTTGCTGGACGTCGTGTTGGATCACCCATTGCGGCAGCGTGTCGAGTCGCTGGACGAATACCGCAAGGGACTCGAAGGCCGTGAGTTCCAACAATTCAAAGCAATGGTCGAGGCGCTGGAAACACAGATTGGCATGAAGTGGCGGCCGGCGCTGGCGGCGATCACGGAGGGCGGCATCTACGTGGGAGTGGATGCGAAAACGCAAGGCGTGGCGGTGCTCATCAAATCGCGAGACGCAGCGACGCTGGAGAAAACTCGAGACGCTCTGCTGGATCTCATCCGCCGCGAAGCGCGCAATCGCGGCGGTGACGATCCAGTGAAGAGCGGCGAGTATCGCGGACTCAGCGCGTACCGCATCGGCGCAGGACGATTTGTGACGCTGGGGCCGTGGCTTGTGCTGACGAACAAAGACACACTCGGCCAGCAGATCGCCGATTATTACTTGGATGGCGGCCGCGAGACGTTTGCCGGCGACGAGCAATATCAGGCGGCTCGCGCGACGATCTCGGGTCAGCCGACCGCTTGGGCGTTTGTGAATCTGGTCGCGCTGCGCGGTGTCGGCGTGGGTAAAGAACTGTTCCAAGAGAAGAACGACAATCCCGGCGCCGAAGTGCTGCTCGGCGGAATCGTCAGCACTTTGGAAAAGGCGCCGTACGCGACCGCGTCGATCTACGTCGAGCAAGATCGGCTCGCGCTGCGGTTGGCGATGCCTCATGATGCGTCGTGGACGCCGCAGCGCCGCGAATACTTCTTCGGCGCCGACGGCCGCGGTGCCGCTCCACAGCCGCTCGAACCGCCGCAAACGCTGCTGTCGATCGGCACGTATCGCGACCTGGGCCGTATGTGGCTGCTGAAAGATGATCTGTTCACAGAAAATGTGGCGGCTCAGTTGACGCAAGCCGAAGGGAATTTGACGACGCTGTTCTCGGGCCGCGATTTCGGCCGCGAAGTGCTCGGTGCGGCGCGGCCCGAACTCCAGTTGGTGCTGACGCGGCAAACCTTCGACAATCGAGAATTGCCACTGCCCGACATCAAGCTGCCCGCCGGTGCATTGGTCTTCCGGCTGCGAGAACCCGAAACGATGCAGCGGCAATTGAAAGTGCTGTTTCAAAGTTTGATCGG
The DNA here is from genome assembly GCA_041744735.1 of Pirellulaceae bacterium. GTDB lineage: Bacteria > Planctomycetota > Planctomycetia > Pirellulales > Pirellulaceae > JBGTKH01. The sequence continues at coordinate 7,645 of JBGTKH010000703.1, forward strand.
GTTTTTGAATGTCGCCGGCGCGCAACAGGGCCAACCGCCGCTAGAACAAAACACCGAAAAGTCGGCCGCGGGGCAATTGATTTCCGCTTCGTATCTGCCCGACAGCAGCGAGGGACGCATCAACTACAACTTCTCGCCCAGCGTCGCGTTCACCGGCGACCGGTTCATCGTCTCGAGCGCCACGCCATTGGCGATGGAGCTGATGGAATTGGCGGCGAAGCAAAGCGACGATGCGCCAGCGGCGAACAATGCCGCCGCGGAAAACACGCGAGCCAGCCTCAATCTGCAAGTGCTCGGCGACGTGCTGAAAGATAATCGCGGGCACTTGGTCGCGCAGAACGTGTTGGAAAAAGGACACGACAAACAGCAGGCCGAGAAAGAAATCGACGCGCTTCTGGCACTGCTGTCCGTGGGTAAGACGATGTCCTTGCGACTCGTCACTGAAAACAATCAGGTGCAGCTTGATGCGGAACTGACATTGGACCTAACCAAGTGACGGGTGCCGATGACTACCGATCTCACTCACGTCGATCCAGCCTGGGCGTGGAGCCCTTACGAGCCGGATGCTCAGCGGCCTTGGAGCCGGGCTCGCGCCGCGCACCTGTATCGCCGCGCCGGTTTCGCCGCCAACTCGCAGCAGTTGGACGACGCGGGCAACCAGCAGCCGGCGGCGCTAGTGCAGCAATTGGTCGAGGGGAGCATCGACAAACATTTTGACCGCGACATGCAGCAACTGGCTGCGACGATTCTGGCCGGCGGCGATGCGGCCAATCTCTCGGCGTGGTGGCTCTATCGGATGCTGTACGCGCCGGACCAGTTGCTGGAGAAGACGACGTTGTTCTGGCACGGCCATTTTGCCACCAATGCCGCCAAAGTGAATGACGTACAGTTGATGCTGGCCCAGAACGATTTGCTGCGCCGCCATGCGCGCGGTAATTTCAACGAACTGGTGCCAGCCATCTCGCGCGACCCGGCGATGCTCATCTATCTGGACTCCGCGACCAATCGCAAGACTCGCCCCAACGAGAATTACGCCCGCGAACTGATGGAGCTGTTTTGCTTGGGGCCGGGCAACTACACGGAAGCCGACATCAAGCAAATCGCCCGCTGCTTCACCGGTTGGGAAGTCAACCGCGGGCAGTTTCGTTTCGACGAGTACCAGCACGACGACGGCGCGAAGTCATTTCTGGGGCGCAGTGGCGACTTCGACGGCGACGACGCAGTGCGTGTGGTATTAGAACAACCTGCCGCGCCGCGCTTCGTCGCCGCGAAGCTGATTCGCTACTTTATCTGCGACGAACCACAGCCGCCTGCCACACTGGTCGAACCGCTAGCCAACCAACTGCGCCATCAGGATTTCAACATCGCCTCAGTGCTGAGCACGATCCTGGGCAGCCAACTGTTCTTCTCGGAGCATGCGCTGGGGCGAAAGATTCGTTCGCCGGTTGAGTTGGGCGTTGGGCTGCTGCGATCGCTCGAAGGAATAACAAACGTCTATCGTCTGGCCGAGGAACTGTCGCAGTTGGGCCAAGCACTGTTCTACCCGCCGAATGTGAAAGGCTGGGACGGCGGCCGGACGTGGATTAATTCGTCGACGCTGCTGGCGCGAGCCAACCTGGTGCGGCGGCTGGTGCACGACGAGCAGAACCGGTTTGCCGGCGGCAACTTGGAATCGCTGGCCGATCGGCGGGGAGTGAAGTCGCCCGAGCAAACCGTCGATTGGCTGCTGGACCTGTTGGTCGCCGCGCCGTTGCCGCAGGTCTCGCGCGAGCAGCTTCTGAACATCGCCCGCGAAGGCGGCCGCGATCCCAGCCAGCGCATCGCCAACGTGATTCACGTGATCGGTACAATGCCGGAGTTTCAATTGTGTTGAGTTCCTTCGTTTAACCCGTAGCCGCAGGCGAGGCAGTCCGGAAGGGCCGAACCTACTGCGACAGGCGGCCTCGCCTGCGGCTACGGGTTAAACGAAGAAAGTTCGTAGGGAAGATATTCATGAAAACCACTCGACGCCAATTCTTATCCGCTGCCGCGCGATCTTCGGCGCTGATTTCGCTGTCGCCGCTAGTGCCGCAGATCTTGTTGCAAGCAACCGCCGCCGCAGCCGAATCGCCGGGCGAACGTGTGTTGGTCGTTGTGCAATTGACCGGCGGCAACGACGGGTTGAACACGGTTGTGCCGTATGGCGACGATGCCTATCGACGCAATCGTTTTACATTAGCAATCGGCGCGGATCAGGTGCTGAAGATCGACGGCTATGCCGGGCTGCACCCGTCAATGCGCGGCTTTGCAAAGTTGTTGGAAGACGGCAAGCTGGCCATCGTACAGGGCGTCGGCTATCCCAATCCCAATCGTTCGCATTTTGAATCGATGGACCTGTGGCACACGGCGCATCAAGCGGCGGTCAATCGGCCCAGCGGCTGGTTGGGCCGGTATCTGGACGCAGCCGCCAAACGCGACGGCCGCGACGTGCCGGCGATGCATCTAGGTGCGGAGCAGCAGCCGCTGGCGTTAGTGGGCCAAGACATTCAAGTGCCGTCCATCCAGTCGCTCGAACGATTCCGCTTAGAAGTCGACGGGGACAGTGAATTGCGGCGCGTTGTGCAAACGTCCGTAACGGCCGAGCGGCCGGCGGACAACGACCTGCTAACGTTCGTGCAGAACAGCACCACTGCGGCGCTCACGTCCAGCGAGCGGGTCGAGCATGCGCTGGGCAACTACCGTACGCCGGTGAGTTATCCCGACACGGGCCTCGCGCAGAAACTTCGCACCGTCGCACAACTCATCGACGCCGGCATGAGCACGCGGATTTACTATCTGGCGCTCGATGGCTTTGACACACACTCCAATCAAGGCGCGACGCATGCGAACTTGCTGGCCGAACTGAGCGACGCTACGGCCGCTTTCCTGCAAGATCTATCCCAGCACGACCACGCCCAGCGCGTGCTGCTGATGACGTTCAGCGAGTTCGGCCGCCGCGTCAAAGAAAACGCCAGCCAAGGCACCGACCACGGCGCCGCGGCGCCCATGTTCTTAGCCGGCGGAACCGTCAAGCCCGGCCTACATGGAAAACACCCCAGCCTGACTGATCTGCAGGAGGGCGACCTGAAACATCACACCGACTATCGCCAAGTGTACGCCACGGTGCTGCAAGACTGGCTCGGCTGGAAAAGCGACTTGATCCTGGGCGGCACCTTTCAACCGCTGTCCATCATCGGTGCTTGATATGAAAGCGACTCCATTGCTGAAGTAGCCGAAGTCGTGAGACTTCGGACTTCTCGCAAAGTCAAAAAAACCGAACTCTCACGAGTTCGGCTACGGCCAGACAACTTTGCACTTCGGCAGCGCCTCTTTCAGCGACGCGGCGCCGTCGTCGGTGACTTGGGTGAAGGTGATGTGCAATTCGCCCAACTTCGTGAGGCCCTTCAAGTGTTCTAAGCCAGCGTCGGTGATGTCGTTGGAGCCGATGTGCAGGAATTCGAGGTTCTTTAGCGGGGCGACGTGTTTCAGGCCGGCGTCGGTCAGGCCCTGCTTGACGCCGTTGTCGTCCAGGTAGCCGACCTTGTCGAGGTTCAACCGCTTCAGCTTCGTCAGCCCTGCCAAGTTGGCCACGCCCGCGTCGGTGACTTTCGTCAGCCACACGTTCAAATCCTCTAGATTTGTCATCCCCTTGAGTTCCGCCAGCCCCGCGTCGCCGACCAGCGACTCGCTAAGATCGAGCAACTGCAGACTCGATAGCCCTTTCAGATGCGCCATCCCCTTGTCGCCGACGATCGTGCCGCGCACTTGCAGGCGTCGTAGTTTGTTCATCCCGGACAGCGACGACATGCCTTCATCGGAAACGAACGTGCGAAACAAATACAATTGTTCGAGGTTCGTTAGCACTTTGATTTGTTCGAGCCCAGCGTCGCCGACGGCCGTGTCGTCGAGCCCTAAGACCTTCAAGTTCTTCAAGCCTGCCAAATGCGCCATGCCGGCGTCGGTCACTTGCTGGCCGTAGACCTTCAAGTCCTTCAGATTGGTCAACCCGCTGAGGTGCTCCAAGCCGGCGTCGGAAATGAGCTGACATTCTTTCAGGTCGAGCACTTCCAAATTCGTTGCGGCCTTCAAGTGCTTCAAGCCTTCATCGCTCACGTAGGTCTGCGCCAATCGCAACCGCCGCAGATTGGGCAGCGTGCTGAGATGCATCAGGCCGTCGTCACGCACGCCGCAGCGCTGTAGATCGAATTCTTCCAACGATTTCACGTCAGCCAGATGCTTCATGCCATCGTCGCTGACTTGCGTGCCAGCCAGCCCGATCGACTTCAGGTGCTTCAGACCCGTCAGGTGCTCCATCGCGGCATCGGAAACATCGGGACTGTCCAGCACCAGCGATTCCAGGTTCGGCAAACCCTTGACGTGCGCCAAGTCGTCGTCTTTGCAGCGGACCATCATTCCCAGCACGTGCCCCGCGGCGTCACGGTCGAACTTCGCGTCTAGCGCTTCAAACGCAGCGATGGCCGCGGGATCATCGGGCTCGTGTGTATCTTCCGTTGTCTCGACGGTCACCTGATCGTTGGCCTTCACAGGTTTCCCGTTCTGTGCCACAGGCGGTTGCGGTTGAGGACAACCGGCGAAGCAGAGGGTCCCGACAACGAGCAGTAGCGCAATCGGCGAGTTTGAATGCAGGTGACGCATGATGAGTTACTCCGAGATGTGAGCCGGCGGGGATGTTTAGAATTCCATTATCGAGCCGTCAAGCGTACCGAACGGGCCTGTTCATGGCAAACCCCCGTGCTACGACGAAGGCAATTCCCTCGGCACGGCGGTGGTGATACCGTTTGGGCTCAGACGTACAGAATTCAATTTTGCCGGTACATGGTTGGTGTTTTCAAGTCGCGTTTTCGCCGGCAAAATTGAATTCTGTACGTCTGAGGGTAGTGGTACATTTTGGTAGCCGAAGTCGTGAGACTTCGGAAGTGTCACCACTTCCGCTACGGCAACTTGTACCACTACCCGTCTGAGCCCGGCCGCGGTTATAGCGCTGAACGCCAAATGGTATCACCACCGGCACGGCCATAAACCCGTTCGGCTATGTCGTTTAACCGCAAGCCGAGGATGTGCGAAATGGTCGACGTCGAGCAACGCGTAGTCGCACGCTTACGGCTTGCCGTTAAACGACTTAGGACAGCAATACCACGATCTTTCCTCGTTTCCTTGCGTTTCCTATTCCTCCTAATTAGTATCGAGAGATAGGCACTCTCGCCAACTCCTTGCGCGGGCTGCGAGAGTTGTCGATCAAAAGCGGCATTTCAGCGCGGATCGGAACAGAATTAACTCTTTGAAACAATCACGTTCCCGCTGTTGCGGTCATGTTGTGTGATCGTGGCGGGAACGTACCGGACACCATTTCTTTTTGGGCGAACGAGACGAGGTAGCGACATGGTCTTGCGACAACGAATGGCGGGTTTGATTTGCCTGGTGGCAGCAGTGGCGGCAGGGTTCGCCGTGCCGGCCCAAGTCAGGGCTCAGGGAGCCGGAGGGGCCGGCGTCATTGTGGAAGCGGACGGGGTGTTGCGAACTCGCGTTGTGCGCGATCCGAGCGGTGCGCTCACGCGGCAACGGTTGGCGGAAGCCAGGGCGGCATTGAATCCCGATGTGGCTCGGCCAAGCAAACTCCGCAAGGTGTCGCTGAATCGTCTCGAAGCGGCAATCGCCGGGCGGTTGGCTAACGGACAAGAGCCCACCGACGAGATGCGGTACTTAGCTGGACTGACTCGCATTCAACACGTGTTCTATTATCCCGAGACACAAGACATCGTGATCGCCGGGCCGGCCGAAGGTTACGCTCATGATTTGTCGGGGCGAGTGGTCGGCGTTGCCAGCGGCCGCGCTGTGCTGGAGTTGCAAGACTTAGTGGTGGCTCTGCGCGCGTTTCCGCCGGCGGGACAAGCCACGCCGTTGATCGGCTGCTCGATCGATGCGACTCAGGAAGGACTGGCCCGCATGCAGCAATACTTGGTGGCCGTCGCCGGCCGCATCACTCCGCGCGACGCGGGCCGACTTGTCGCGGGGATGCGAGAGAGCCTGGGCCTGCAGAATGTCACGATTAACGGTGTCTCGCCGCGCACGCACTTCGCTCAGGTGCTCGTCGAAGCCGACTATCGCATGAAGCTGATCGGCATCGGTCTAGAAAATCCGCCCGCGAACATCGGCAGCTACGTCGGCCGCGCGAATCCCGCGGACGTGGCTCGCAGCGCCATGCAACGCTGGTACTTCATGCCCAATTATGAATGTGTGCGAGTGAGCGACGACGATCTGGCGATGGAATTGGTCGGCGACGGCGTGAAGCTGGTCGGTGCCAACGAAGTGGTGCGAGCCGACGGCAGCCGCGCCGCAGTGGCCAACGTGGACCGCGCCAGCCAAGCGTTCGTCACGGCATTCACCGCGAACTATCCCGAACTGGCC
>JBGTKH010000704.1:0-5315 GCA_041744735.1 Pirellulaceae bacterium
GCTAAACTTGGGCTGTTCTCGCTGTTACAGGCCCAGGATACGTTCCGCCAATCCGCCATGCGGTAAGACCTTTGACTGGAGAGCCGGATGCGGGAGATCCGCCAGTCCGGTTCGGTGGGAGGGGAGCCGCAACTCAATGCGGCTTCCCTACCTCAATCAAACGGTATCACTACAAACGGTATCACTACCCGCCGATTTGCTGGTGTGCGGATTGTTCGTTATGATGATTGTCGTCGAGCTGTGTTGGCCGCCGGCCGAGTTGATTTGGAGTCTTTCATGAGACGCACGCGACGCGGTTCGCTGTTGGTGGAGACGTCGGTGGCGATGGTCATACTGACCGTCGCACTGGTCGCCATTGCTCAGACGCTAGGCATGGTCGCGCAGCAGCGCCGCGAGTCCGAGCGGCGGCTGTGGGCCATGCAGGCAGCGGCCAACCTGATGGAACACATCGCCGTCCAGCCGTTCGATCAAATTACCGCGGAGAGTGTCGCCGAGCTGAAGTTGCCGGAGGAATTGCAAACGGCATTGCCCGGCGGTAGTGGCCTATTTTGCCGGACACGTGTGGTCAACGCGCCGCCATTACCTGCCGGCCGCAACCCTCCGACTGGAGGGTTGACAAGATGAATAAAGACGACGATGATTTGCGCATGGACTTGGCACTTTTGCGACAAGGCGATTGCCGTGGCGTCTACGAGACGCTTGGCCTCGCGATTAACTTTGTAGAGTCGTATCCACGTTGGACCTATCGTTGGCCGTTTGGTCTTTTGTGGATGCTCAATTCTACCTATCGCGATCAAGCAAGGAGCCTCGACTGCCGGGCGAATGACATGGAGAGGCGAGTGGAATTAGCCGAGCACAAATGGCAAAAGATATTTGCTGTTATCTTAAACTCTCCAGCAGATATCCCAGAAGATGGCTTGCGAAGCGTGAGCGATATGATAAAAGAACACTACGGCCCGCTACGCGAATCTACTGTAGTGGTACGGCAATACTTTCCATCGCAATGCTTACGGCTTGAGAGGCTATGCGATAGGATGTTGGATGTGGCTCATCGCATTGATGTGGATTATCCGTGGCCCAATGAACAGGCGACGCAAGTTGCAAGGCACCAATACGAAACGGGGTCGCTTATGGACCTTGAAACATTCACAAATGAGCTTCAAAGGGCTAGCCGCAGGAATACTACCTGAAATTCTGTTGTGGGAACTGCCGGAACATGTAATCGCGGCGTTCATCCAAGAGCTACACAAGAAATTGGACCAATTATCGCATGGCGACGTGCATACGTCGTCAATTGGCAGGAATCTAAACATCATTGTTGTTGATCCGACTGCGCCTGATCGACAATTTGTATTCTTTTTAAGGTGCGATACTCAGGACGACGATTTTTGGGTATGTCAATGCAATTGCATGGGCGTAGATGGCAAGAACAAGATATTTTGGGGGCCTGCGTCCACGGCAACTCCAGAACATCATTCAGACTATCGCCCAGGTGGGCCGTCCGGTCAAAGTGAGCGATAAGGCAGGCTTGCACTACCACGCCGGGGTTCCTTCGTAGTTTATGACTTCCTCATAGAGTTCATCGAACTTGTAAAGGTGATCGGTCACGCCCGCCATCATCGCTGCCGGGGGCCGCAGCTTTCCGCGTCGGCCACTGTTGTCGGGATAACGGGTCCGCCACATCCAGTTGTAGTAGCAAAGATACATCGCGCAGGCGGCCGACAAGCATTCAAACTTCTTGCTGAAAGCGTAGGTCAGCCGGTTGAAACGACGGCAAAAGAGGCGGGTCGATCCATTGAATCGTTCCACGTGGCTCGTGCAAATATCCCACTCGTTCACGTTGCCTTTTATCGACCGGCGTTCGGTGCCGACTATTTCGCTGGGGTCGTACTGCATCGTGGCGTTCTTGTATTGCTTGATGATCTGGCCGTACTTCACGTAGGGACCGAAAGCGAGGTCAACGGCTTCCGGGTAGGCCGCGAATCCGTCTGACGAGATTTGCAGCACCGTGGCGTACTGGCCGACTTGGAAAGCATGGTTGTCGCTGTCGTGCGGTTTCGGGAACGTCAACCGACTGGCCAAGTCCACCATGAATCGGCGCGCCATGTCGGCGGATCGCTTGCCAAGAGCGTAGGAAGCGATCAGCTTAGTGTCTTGATCTTCCGCAATCCACAGGTAAATGTCGCCGATCGTCCCGCACGTGGCTTTTTGTTCGACGGTCAAGCGGGCCTGCTTTTTACCGCAAAATGTCCACTGCTCGTCCACCTCGACGTGCCGCAGATTCAAGCCGCGAATCTTCTCATCCATGAAGTTTTGGCAGGCTTGGCCGAAGTCCATTATGACGCGGCCCACGGTCATCCGGTGAGCGCCGGTCAAGCGGCTTGCCGAACGAAGTGAGTTACCTTCACAGAGCAATCGTAGGATCATTTTGCGGGTGTCTTTTTTCAGCTTGTTGGCCATCGTCGGTTGCCTTTCCAGTTGGGTGCTTGTCTCGTCTCGACAATTCGATTATAGTGATTCAAGTGGCTTTGTCAACTTGAAATCCTGTAAGTTTGTCAAGAAAGACGAAAATGGCAAAAAAAGAACACGGTGGCCGTCGCAAGGGCGCGGGCCGGAAGCCGGGGCCAGAGGGCAAAACCGTACTCGTGACCGCCAGCGTTCCGGGGGCGCTGGTCGAGCAACTAGATGCCGTAGCCGAGAAACGCGGCTGGAATCGCTCCCAGGCGGTTACAGAGGCTATCCGGGGGCTAGTCGCCGACAAGCGACGATCCTAGCGGAGAGCCGGGGGAATCGAACCCTGCGCGCGAACGCGCTCCTACTGCGGGTTATAAAGCCGCTGCGCCGCCAAGACGCGGACCGCTCTCCGTACTAGGTGAACGGTAGACGCATCGGGGTATGGACAAATACTGGCTGCATAACCATAATCGGACAATTGCCTAGCGTCGGAGGTTCGTTACTTTTCCTGTCACGACCGACCGGCGTAGAATTTTTGCTCATGCCACTTGACAAAACAAGTCGATCATAGCAAAATTGCGATGGCGGGTACCTTCCATGCCGCAGACCGTCATTCATCTCTTTCGGCAGTCCGTCGGCGAGGTTGCCCCGCTACAAAAGTGGTTGGAAGGACTGGAGAAGAGAGAACCAAGAGCGTACGGGAAGTGTCTGGAGCGCATCCTCCGCCTGTCGGAGCTAGGCAATGAACTCCGCAGGCCGTTGGCTGATTTACTTCGCGACGGAATATACGAGCTTCGCGTTCGCATCGGAACCGTCAACTATCGCATGCTGTACTTTTTTTCCGGGAAATGTGAAGCTGTCCTGTCCCACGGACTGACTAAGGAGGAAGACGTTCCAGATATCGAGATCAACCGCGCAATCGCGAGAAGATCGTTGGTCACAAAAGACCGGAACAAGCACTTAGCCGACTGGGAGTTGTCAGAATGAAGACGCAAAACTTCGCAAAGTTGATTCGCCAAAAACTGGCAAAGGATGCAGACTTGGCACGGCTTGTCGAGGAAGAATCCTTCAATGCCAACATCGCCACAGAAATTTACGCTGCGAGAACGGAGGCAGGACTGACGCAGCAACAGCTTGCTGACAGGATCGGAACATCGCAATCAGTAATCGCTCGACTCGAAGACTCGGATTACGACAGCCACTCGCTAACAACACTTCGCAAAATCGCCGAAGCACTGAAGAAACAACTTCGCGTTGAATTCTACGCCCCGCAGACTTTTGCCTCTGTCAATGAACTGGAGGCACATGTGGAAATCGAGCCACGCGATGTTACCGACCCATTCTGGAGCGAAGGCAAGTGGCAGCCAGAAGTGGATGTGCGGCAGGGAACATTTAGCATTGGGTGACGAATGGCAAAGAGACCGACAGCATCAGAGACGCGAGAGCGAGCGCATCGAATAGTCGAAAACACCGAATTGGCTGACATTCGACTTTTGTCTTTCTCTTGTGAACAAAACTTGCAAGAAGGGGAACGCCCAAAGCACATAGACAACAAGCTCGATGTCGAGATTGGGCTATCAGACGACCTGAAACGAATTAGGATAATTTGCCGCTTGACATTGACAGCAAAGAACGATATCGACAGCGATGAGAAGTCGCGATTTTGCGTCCAAGCGACGTATCGCGTTATGTACAAATGCGCGAAAGCAGAGCGGCCTGCTGATGAAGACCTTGTGGCTTTTGGTCAAGCAACCGGAATGCTCAATATCTGGCCCTTCTGGAGAGAGTTTGTTCATTCGTCCACGTCTCGTATGGGCCTCCCACCTTTAACGCTCCCGCTATTCCGTTTTGGCGATATGCTGATACCACGATTGCCTAAACCTCGCAAACGGAAAGCCAAGCGACCTGCCAATCGTAAGCCCTAGCGAAAGCTCGCATCGCGGGAAGCGAAGCGGCGAAAATGGACGGTTGAGAAGGTGATTGCGCGGGCGTGGTGCGATCAGCCGGCGCTCGTGCCGAGCCAGTCTTCCGATAATCCCGTGCCAAAGTGATCGGCGGAAAATGCGGCACGGACCTAACGTGTCATTGAAAATAGGCCACTACCTGCCCGGCGCCCGGCTGGACATCGGCGTAACGCCGACCAACGAGGAGCCGGCTGGCAAGCAGATTCGCGTCGCCATCGTTTGGACCAACCGCGCGGGGCAGCAGGAAACGCCGGTCCGGTTGGTCGCTTGGAAGTTTCAGCCCGAGGAGCCACAACCGTGAAACGTCGGCGCCGCGGACTCACGTTGATCGAAATGTCCGTCGTCATCAGTATGACGGCGGTTGTGCTGAGCACGATGGCCGTGGCGCTGCACACGATGTTTCGCATCGACCGGCAAGTGCGCCAGGAGCTGCTGGCGACCGACAATCTCATGCGTCTGTCGACACAGCTTCGTGGCGACGCACATCAGGCCCTGTCTGCCGCGATTGATGCAGCGGATGGCGGCGAGCGCAACGCAGCGTCGGATCGATTGCTGCTGTCGATGGGTGATAACCGCAGCATTTCGTTTCAGATTGTCGCGCCGCGGATCGAGCGACTTGTGCGGCGCGGTGATGCGGTGGAACATCGCGAATCGTATCGGCTCGCGGAGAACACGTCGCTGAAGTGGTTGGTCGATAACGAGCAGCCGCTGACGAGCGTACGATTGGAAATTCATTACGACTCGGACGAACAGCCGCAACCTTATCGCCCGGTGTCGATGCTTTCCATTGACGCAGCGGTTGGTCTTGATCACGCACACGCTTCGCGCCAGGAGCCGTAAGCCATGCCGCGAAACTGGTTCGAGGGCATTTTAAAACCAGACGTAGCCGAAGTCGTG
>JBGTKH010000705.1:0-6991 GCA_041744735.1 Pirellulaceae bacterium
ATCGGGTCCGGGCCGTGCGACGCGTGCATGCCGGCAAAGAGGATAGCACTAATCAGAATCGGCCAAAGCGGAACACTTTCACGCCATCCTCCCGTGACTTCCCCCATGGCATCGGGTTGATTCGGCTGGTGCGACATGCTGCTGGGCGATGCATAGGGGTTGTCGTCCGTGCGATCATCCGTAGCAGTTGGACGTTTCTCGTCAGTTCCTGCATGTGGCGCGACGCCTGTCGTTGCCGACGTGTCCGTGCTGCCGCCAAATAGAATCTCCATCACACCGCCGCGAAACGTTGCCAGTTTTTCCAGCCAGCCTTGTAACAAAACGCGAAACAGATACTCCTCCGCGATCGGTGCAACAACGACGGCGGAAATCGTGATGACAGCGAACAAATATGGGTCGGGGTTCGCTTTCAGCAGTTCGATCAGAGGATGCTTGGATTCGAACCACTGGACCAAGGCAAACTGAATCAGGTACACCAGCGGCCCGAGCATCACAAACGCCGCCACTCCCCGCCACACGTCGTGCCACCAGCGGCGCACGTCGAAGCCGAATTCGTGAACTCGCGCACCCGTATGCAACATGACGAGGATCAACGAGGCAACGACGGTTACCAGCGTAGATACTGCGCCGGCGACAATGAGGGCTCCATGTTGTTCGGGCGACAAATTGGCCAAGTCTGGTCCAAGGTTAATGCCGTACATGTTGCTGACGACGCGGAGGGCAAACAGTTGCGTCCCCATCAGCACGACAACCGCGATCAACAAATCGACCAATCCCCAGGGGACGTCGCGGCGCGGTTCGTGCTCCAGCAATGGTTGCCCGGCGCGGACGCGAAGCAGCGCCGCGATCCAAGCAAGCCCACATGCCACCAGCGCTGCGAGAATGCCCAGCGCGAGGAAGATTCCGTGGTCGTTCATAAGGCGTGCCCTGCGCCTAACTCTGAAAAAGTAGGCCGGATTGGCAAGCCGGCCTACCACTGACGCACAGCGCATGCTAATTGCGCAATATCTTGGCTGCTGCGAAGATGTAACCGATGCCGGAGTAAATCGTCGACAGCACCGCTAACCAGACGAAGATCACCAACGTCCAAAGCAACCACGCCGGCAACGGAACAGACGCGTCGCGGTACATCAGCGCGAGCAGACTCGCACCGGCGGCGATGCATTGGAAAACCATCTTTAGCTTCCCCGACATCTTCGCCGAAAAATCACTGCCGCTCTGCTCGATGAAACCGCGCAGGGCCGTGACCAACATCTCGCGGCCGACGACGACCACAGCCATCCAACCCGTGACGCTGGCGTACCAGCGCATGTCGCGCATCTCCACCGCCAGAAAGACGAACACGCCACAGATGAGGATCTTATCGACGAACGGATCGAAAATCCGGCCTAGCTTGGTCACTTGATTGAAGCGCCGCGCCCAGTAGCCGTCGACCCAATCGGTCCCCGCGGCGATCACAAACACGATCAAAGCGGCCAGGTACAACTTGAGCGGAATCAGCGCGAACACGACGATGGACAGCACCAGCCGAGCGGCCGTCAACTGGTTGGGCACGTTCAGAATCTTGTTGCCCGCCTTGTCGTCTGTGCTGACCGCCATGATCTATCGCGGCTTTCCCACGGCCACTCCCACCAGGTCGTAATCTTGCGATGCCACAATCTCGCAAGCTGTGATCGCGCCGGCCGACAGCTTGCGCTTATTACCAGTCACGTAGACGACCGCGTCCACGTCCGGCGCGTCGGCGTACGAACGGCCGATCCAGACGTTGTCTTCGCCGGGAACGGGTTGGTCCAAGATCACGTCCAACCGCCGTCCGATTTGCCGCTGGTTGTGTTCGAATGCCACGCGTTGCTGAATCGCCATCAACCGCTCGCGGCGGCTCTCTTTTAATTCTTCCGGTAAGTGATCTTCCAGCTTGGCGGCCGGTGTATCGGGTTCAAACGAGTAGGTGAACACACCCAGCCGCTCGAATCGTTGCTCGGCGACGAACGTGGCCAGTTCCTCAAACTGCTCGTCCGTCTCGCCGGGGAAGCCGGTGATGAACGTTGTGCGCATCGACAGGTTTGGAATGCGGCCGCGCAGGTTTGTCAGCAGCGATTCGGTTTCGCAGCGAGTGACTCGCCGCGACATCCGCCGCAGCATCATGTCGTTGATGTGCTGCAAGGGCATGTCCAAGTACGGCAGAATCTTGCGGCTGCCGGCGATCGTATCGATCAACTTGTCCGTCACGTACATCGGATAGAAGTACATCAGCCGAATCCAGTCCAGCCCCTCGACCGCCTCCAACTTGCGCAACAGTTCTGCCAACCGCGGTTCGCCGTACAAATCCATGCCGTAATAGGTCGTGTCCTGCGCCACCACGATCAGTTCGCGCACGCCGTCGGCCGCCAATTGCTCGGCCTCGCGTATGACTTCCTCGATCGGCTTAGTCGCATGCTTGCCGCGCATTTTGGGGATCGCACAAAACGTGCACAGCCGGTCGCAGCCCTCGGAGATTTTCAGATACGCGAAATGCCGCGGCGTGATCCGCAACCGGTCGCGGTCCGGCAGCGCCCGAATCGGCGCCGGCTGAAACACTGACCGCTGCTCTTCCAAGTTGCCCACCAACCGATCGGCGACTTTCGTAATCTCCTCGCGGCCGAAAACACCAACCAGAAAATCGATGTCGGGGCGCTCGTCGAGCAACTGCTCTTTTTGCCGCTCGGCCAAACACCCGGACACGATCACACCGCGGATGCCGCCCGACCGCTTGAGCTGAATCATCTCGTCGATGGCCGCAAACGATTCGTCGCGTGCCCGTTCGATGAACCCGCACGTGTTGACCACTACGAAATCCGCGCCCTCCGGTTCCCCCACCAGCCGGTAGCCGTCGAGCTGCAACAAGCCCAGCATCCGCTCGCTATCGACCAGATTCTTCGGACAGCCGAGGCTCACGAACGCATACGTCCCCTTCGGTTCGGCCGACGGCAGTTGTTCGGAGTATTTGACGGTCAAATTCGCGGACCTAAATAAAAGTTACAAGGGAGCGACAACCAAGCCAACGTTTACGTTATCGTACCCCTTCCACCGAAGCGTCGCGAGGGGGTTTGCCCCGATCGTGGCCGTGGATATGATGAAGTGAACGTGCGGCGCGGGCCGATGGACTGATAGCTGCACGTTCGAGCGTTGGGGGGCGAATTGGATTCGACCGGATAGCTTGAAATGGAAGTGGCGTGTCGTGGTTGGTCAGTTGGCCACGTAAATAGCTGACCGCTAATTTATTTGCCGAGGAAAACCTCGCACTGGCTGCCTAGAAACAGGTAGTCCCGGCTGCGGGCCTTCGCCGGAGAGGCCCAAAAGTCGGTAGCCAATTCCGGCTCGTCGCGGGTCGCGTCGAGCACGCTCGCGGCTAAAAAACTGCTCTCGAATAGCTCGCATGAGACCCTGTCGGTTGGGGCTCGGCGGGTGAAAATCAAAGAGCCGGCTACACACGTAGAAGCTTTCATGGAAATGTCTCGGGACGCGGGTTCGATTCCCGCCGCCTCCACTGCATAGGCCACTTTGCATCTTTCGGCAAAGTGGCCTTTTTCTTTGATGCGGCCAGCGAACTATGAAAACGGAGACCGCGCCGTGATCCCGATTAGATGGTTGAGCCAACGTCAGCAACTCGCGGAATATCCGACGTCCCAAAACCTCCCACGGTCGGGACGGAGTCCCAACCGACGATTTTTTCACAGCCTCTCAGTCGTGCGAGGCTTGCGACGTTTCGGCCGGGCGACGTTTGCTGACGGTAACGTATAGCATCCGCAATTCGTGCAGCATGTTGTCCAGCATCGCGGTTTCGTGCTGCGAGAGGTTACCCTTCGTCTTCTCGTCGAGCATCCCCAGCGTGTCGATGTAGTGCTTGGCCAACCCCAGGTGCACAAACGGTTCTTCGCTGTCCGTCTCTGGTGCCTGGCCGAGTGCAGCCATCGTTTGTGCGGCCAGTGTCGTGATTAACATCGCAAAGGACGGGGGCGGCAGCTTTTCAGGAATGGGCTGCTGAGCTTGGTGGGAAGACTCGTCTGGTGTGACCTTTGGCTCTTCCGGCTTCGGCTCCTGCTTTTTCAGCGATTCTTTTTCGGCCTGGACTTTCGTTTTCCAATCGTCGTCGACAATGATTTTCGGTTTTTCAGATTGATCGGCAGACATGGCTCGTCATCGCCAAAACAGAACATGGGACAGTTGAAGTTCCCGACAATGTATTACGTCGCCTCGACGCCTTTGGCTCGTTCGCCGCGAGTGCCGTGCCGCTCGAGGGCAGCACCGACAAAACCGGCGAACAGCGGGTGCGGCGCGGTGGGTTTCGATTTGAATTCCGGATGGAACTGCACGGCCAAGAACCACGGGTGCTCGACCGATTCGATGATCTCCACCAGCGAACCATCCTGGCTGGTCCCGGTAAACTGCATGCCGTGCGCGGTGAACTGCTGGCGATACACGTTGTTGAACTCAAATCGGTGCCGGTGCCGCTCGGAGATGGAATCCTGCTGATAGCATTCGGCGGCGCGGCTGTCCGGATCAATCTGTGCTGTCTGTGCACCCAATCGCATCGTGCCGCCCTTGCGCGTGATCTTCTTCTGTTCGTCGAGCATGCAAATTACCGGATGCGGCGTGTCTTTGTTGAACTCCGTCGAGTGGGCGCCGGCAAGATTGACCACGTTTCGGCCGAACTCGATCACGGCACATTGCATTCCGAGACAGATGCCGAAGAACGGAATCTGGCGTTCGCGAGCGAAGCGGATGGCTTCGACTTTGCCTTCGATGCCGCGCTCGCCGAAACCCCCGGGCACGAGAATGCCGTTGTAGCCGCTCAGCAGCCGCTCGGCCCCTTCCCGCTCGATGGATTCGCTTTGAATCCGCCCGATCCGTACCTGAGCGCTGTGGTGCATGCCGGCATGATCAAGCGCCTCGTAGATGGATTTGTACGCATCGCTGTGTTCCGCGTATTTGCCAACCACCGCGATGCTGAATTCATGTTCGGGATTGCGCAGCCGGTGCAGCAAGTCTCGCCAGTCGTCCAACTCCAGCGTGTCGGCCAACAGATGCAGCTTTTTGACGATCAATCCATCCAGCCCATTATCGACCAAGCTGAGCGGCACTTCGTAAATGGAAAAGTCCTTATCCTTCTCTTCGATCACCGCTTCCAGCGGCACGTTGCAGAACAGGGCGATCTTCTCGCGGTCCTCGCGGCTGATCGATCGTTCGGTGCGGCAGATGAGCACGTCGGGCTGGATACCGATCTGCCGCAGTTGCCCGACCGAGTGTTGCGTGGGCTTCGTCTTCAACTCGCCGGCCGCTTTCAAATACGGCACGAGCGTGAGGTGAATGTACAGGCAGTTCTCTTTCCCAACGTCGAGCGAGAATTGGCGGATCGCCTCCAGAAACGGCTGGCTTTCGATGTCGCCGACGGTGCCGCCGATCTCCGTGATCACCACGTCCACGTCGTCACCGGCCAGCTTTTGGATCACGCTCTTGATTTCGTTGGTGATGTGAGGAATGACCTGCACGGTCTTCCCCAAAAACTCGCCGCGGCGTTCCTTTTCGATGACCGACAAATAGATCTGCCCCGTCGTGTAGTTTGCGTCGCGAGTGAGCGGGCTATGCGTGAATCGTTCGTAGTGCCCCAAGTCGAGATCGGTCTCACTGCCGTCATCAAGCACGTAGACCTCGCCGTGCTGGTAAGGGCTCATCGTTCCCGGATCGACGTTGATGTACGGGTCCAGCTTCTGCATTCGCACCCGCAAGCCGCGCCGCTCCAGCAGCATTCCAATCGACGCGCTAGTCAATCCTTTTCCCAAAGAACTAACCACACCGCCGGTGACAAAAATGTGCTTGGTCATAGATCGTCCTACCCTCCTGGCATTAGTGAATATCGAATGCTCCATCCCTCGTTCAACCGCGACCCACCGGGGAGCGCGCGGAGAGGATGCGATGCTAAAACCTCAGTTGGTGTCACGAACGGGGATCGCAAGTGGCGCCGCCGTCCCGCGCTCCGTTGGGTCGCGGTTTAACGATTTTCGGATCACCTAGAAGGGCATCTTAGCAACTGCCGGCCCGGCTGACAAACGCCCTATAATCCTCGGGCGTATCGATGCCTTTGGTCGGTTCGTCGATTAGTCCGACCTGAATGTCGTAGCCCGCGGAAAGCACCCGCAGTTGTTCGAGATTCTCGAGCTGTTCCAGCGGCGAGCGGGGCATTTTAGCCAATTCGAGCAGAAACTCGCGGCGATAAGCGTACAGGCCGATGTGTTGCAGGAAGTTCGGCGGATTTACCGTCAACAACGAATCGTCCCACTCTCTCGCGTGAGGAATTGGCGAGCGGCTGAAGTACAGAGCTCGCCCGTTTGAATCAGTCACGACCTTTACGCATGCCGGATCGAGCAACCGCTGGCGAGTGCGGATCGGCGTGGCCAGCGTGGACATCACGGCCCCGCGGTTTTCCTCCAGCAGCAGCACCACCAGATCGATCGCCACGCCGGAGATTTCCGGTTCGTCCCCCTGCACGTTAACGATGACGTCGGCGTCGGTGAGTTTTCTCGCCAATTCAGCTACGCGGTCCGTGCCGCTGGCCGCCTGCGGATCCGTCAGCTCAACGTTACCGCCGAACCGCCGGACTTCCGCGGCGATCTCCGCATGGTCAGCCGCCACGCAAATCCCCATCGGCCGCGACGCTTGGCTGGCCGCTTCGTACGTATGCTGAATCAGCGACTTGCCCGTTTCCCGCAGCAGCAGCTTTCGAGGCAATCGCGTCGACGCCAACCGCGCCGGAATAACAATGTAACTCCGATACCGCACCCGCAACTTCCGTGCTTCCGTACTCATAGCCTAACAATTCTCCATCCCGCAACGACATTCCGTGGGAGGTTCGGCAGTGTCCCAACATCGTGTTGCTGAGCAGCTTTGGGTGGCTGGGGCTGAGTCCGCGAAGCCCCAGTACGTTGCAAGCTGGGGCTACGCGGACTCAGCCCCA
>JBGTKH010000706.1:0-6014 GCA_041744735.1 Pirellulaceae bacterium
AGCCACCCGTACACGAGCGACTTGCCTGAAAACCCGGGTACCCACGACGCGATCACATACACTGTGAACGCCCCCGCGAAAACCACCAGCGGCGACGACTGCCACAGCGCCCGCAACCGATCCTGCTGATCGGCCAGCACGTCAAGGCTAAGGTATTCGCGGAAACAAACGCACGCGGCGCCGATCAAGACGACAACCGCGCCCAGCAGCACTAACTTGCTTCTCATAAGTGCACGCCGTCCTTAGACTTCCTCGACGGGCAGGTCAAGTTGCCGCATTTTGCGGTAGAGGTTCGAGCGGTGCAGGCCCAGGCGGCGGGCGGCTTCGGTCATGTTGCCGCGGGTGGCGGCAACTTGTTTCTTAATGTACTCGCTTTGGAACCGCTTGGTGGCGTCGGGCAGGGGCAGGTCGAGCGAAAACAAAGCGGGCGATTGCGTGTCCGGGGCCAGGATAAAGGCCAACTCGCCGGCGTCCACTTTATCTCCCTGCGACAAGTACGCCAACCGCTCCATCAGGTTGCGCAGCTCGCGGACGTTGCCCGGCCAAGTGTGCCCCAACAGCCGATTTTGTGCCGCGGCCGTGAACTTCGGCGGCTTGCGGCGCGCCTTGGCACAGAAATCACGCAGGAAGTGGTCCGCCAAGAGCAACACGTCCTCACCACGCTGGCGCAGCGGAGGTAGTTCGAGCGAAACGACGTTTAGACGATAGAATAGGTCCTCGCGAAACTTTTTCTGCCGGACCATCTCGGCCAGATTCTGGTTTGTGGCAGCGATCACGCGCGCGTCGGTGTGAATCGGCGTCGAACCGCCGACGCGGACCACAACTTTTTCCTCAAGCACCCGTAGCATTTTGGCTTGGCCGCTCAGACTCATGTCACCAATTTCATCCAAAAACAACGTGCCGCCCGACGCCAATTCGAACTTGCCGATACGAGTTTCGCGCGCGTCTGTGAAAGCGCCTTTCTCGTGGCCGAACAGCTCGCTCTCCAGCAGCGTTTCGGTGATGGCCGCACAGTTGACGGCGATCAGCGGCTCGTTGCGGCGGCGGCTAAAATAGTGAACCATCTGGCTGACGACCTCTTTGCCCGTGCCGTTCTCGCCCAGAATCAGCAGCGCCAATTCCGTATCGGCCACGCGGCGAACGGTCGACCGCAGTGCTTCGATGGCCGGACAATCGCCGATCAAATGCACGCGCTGCGCCGCTTGATCTGTGATTTGGTTGCGAGAACGCAGCAGTTGTTCGTGCTGCTGCGTGTTCTCCAGCGCGATGGCGGCGTGAGCCGCAAGTTCCGTAAGCGCCGCTTCATCGTCGTCG
Organism: Pirellulaceae bacterium; assembly: GCA_041744735.1. Lineage (GTDB taxonomy): Bacteria > Planctomycetota > Planctomycetia > Pirellulales > Pirellulaceae > JBGTKH01. The sequence goes on from JBGTKH010000706.1 coordinate 1,315, forward strand.
GTGAAGTTGCCGTTCAGTTTGTTAATCATCTCGAAAGCGCCGAACAGTTCGCCGCTGGTGCCTCGCAACGGCACGCAGAGCAGCGATCGCGTGCGGAAGCCGAGTTTCTTGTCCACGCCGCGGTCGATTTCGCGCTGCTCGACATCCACGTCGACATCGACGCGGCGCGGCTGGCCAGTGTGAATCACTTGTCCGACGACCCCCGTATCGTCGGGGATGCGCAACTCGTTCCCTTCGACGCCCAGGGCGGGACGTCCGACAAGCATCTTGTTGCGCTTGTCCCACAGAAAGATGCTGGCGCGCTCCGATGACAAAAGCCGCGTGGAAGTCTCGGCCATCTGCTGCAGCAACTGATCCATCTCGTGCATTTGGTTCCACTGGCCGGCAATTTCCAGAATCGCTTCGAGCCGTTGAATGCGGCGATGCTGGCCGTGCCGCAGACGCACGATGGCCAGGGCCGCGCCGAGCAACGCGGCCAGCGCGTCGACCAATTGATCGAGCGAACCGGCGCGACTTTGCGGCCGATCGACAATCAACACTTCTGCCTTGTGGGACCGACTGGCCAGCGGTGCGGCGAACCAATCTTGACGCATGGCGACGCCGTCGCGGTCGATCACTTCCGCCAACAAATCAACCGGCAGCGGACGCTCGGTGCCTGACGTGGCCAAAGTTCGCCATGCGCCCTTCTCACCTTGTGCGACCGCCAGATATCGGCAATCGGCCGTTTCGCGAATCGTGGGAATCGCCGCGGCGAGAAACTTGTCGACGCTATCGAACTGCCCGGCCAGATCAAATAGCTTCGGCACGACGGGGACCACCGACGGATGCGATTCAATTCGTTGCAAGTTGCTGTGATGCTGCATGTTAAATTCGCTGGCTCGGCATGAGTTCACGGAGCGTGTGTTGTCGCTTCTACACCGAATCGTAACAGTCTGTCATCGATTCGACAATTTCGGTATATCTGTCGTGCGACAATCGCCAGAGAGACACTTTTTTGCTAGGCTTTGTTGGCGTCGACCGCGCTTCCTATTGAAACGTCGTAGCTTGGGTCCATTGACCCGAGCGAGACCGACCGCGAATTGCTCGGGTCAATGGACCCAAGCTACCGGGTCAAGGACTTTAGCTACGACAAGCGATCACAACGGTTTTTGCAAGATACGAGGAGCTTCGGATGGGACTGTTCGACGGGAAAAAAGGCTTGATCGTGGGCGTGGCCAACGATCGTTCGATTGCTTGGGCCATCGCTCAAGAGGTGATGCAGCAAGGTGGCGAGTGCGGCTTCAGCCACTTGCCGGACAGGCCCGATGACGACAAGAAGAAAAACCGCCGCCGGGTTTCTAAGCTGACGGAAAACTTTCCACAGGCCAAACTGCTCGAACCGTTGGATGTGCAGAAGGATGACGACATCGCGGCATTTTTTGCCAAGGCCGCCGACACCTTCGGCAAAATCGACTTTCTGTTGCACTCGGTGGCTTTCGCATCGCTGGACGATCTGAAACGTGACACGGTCGAGACCAGCCGCGAAGGATTCAAATTGGCGATGGATGTCAGCGCGTATAGTTTGCTGGCGGTTGCTAACGCTGCCAAGGAGATCATGAACCCGCGCGGCTCGATCGTCACGATGACTTATTTCGGCGGCGAAAAGTGTGTGCCCGGCTACAACGTGATGGGCATTTGCAAAGCGGCACTCGATGCTTCTGTGCGGTACTTGGCTCACGACCTCGGCCCGCGCGGCATTCGCGTGAATGCAATCAGCGCCGGGCCGCTGAAGACGCTGGCCAGTTCCGCCGTCGGAGCGAAGGGGATGGAAGCACTGTACAAACACATGTCGCCCCTGGGCCGCAACATCACTCACGAAGAAGTCGGCCGAGTCGGTGCCTTCTTACTTTCTGACATGTCCGACGGCATCACGGCCGAGATCTTGCACGTCGACGCCGGTTACAACGCCATGGGATCGCCCGGCCGGCTGCTGGACAAAATCGCCGCCGCCCAAAGTCAGCCGGCGTCATAGGCAGCCTGATGACGCGCACGCCCACACGCATCGCGATCGCGGTCGTCGAGCACGAAGGTTTTTTCCTGATCGGCCAACGGCCGGCCGGAGCTGCACTGGCCGGCTTATGGGAATTCCCCGGCGGCAAAGTTGACGAGGGAGAGACAGTACGTGCCGCCGCGGTCCGAGAATGTCTCGAAGAAACCGGCGTCATGGTCGAGATTTGCGGCGAATACTCCGTCTGCGAGCATCAATACGAGCACGACCGAGTGCAATTGCAGTTCTTCGATTGCCGTCCTCTAGATCCGCAGCAGACACCGCGAGATCCTTATCGCTGGGTTCCGCGATGCGAACTCTCGTGCTGCGAATTCCCCGCCGCAAATCAAGAACTGCTGCAACACCTCACAAGGCCTGAAAGCCAAGGGAGATTTCCAAAGTAATCTCCTAAAACTGGCCGCGATAAGCAGATAGAAGGTTGACCATTCCAGTTGGCCTTGGTTAGAATCACGTCTCGACCGTGACAGATCAATATATGCCCATAGGATCATAGGAGTTCACTCGTGCGTAGGAAGAACCGATGGCTGCTAGCGGCACTGATATTCATCGCCACGATGACCGGGAAGGACGCGAACGCCCAGAACGGCGTTGACCCCACCAAATTGCCCGGAATTGTGGTCGACAATGTTGCTTCCGAGCTGGACGGCAAATGGACGCCGTCGACATCCGTCTCGCCGTTCGTTGCCGACGGATACATTTTCGCCAACGGACCGGACATTCACACGGCTCGTTTTGAAATCGATGTACCGGCTGCAGCCAATTATCAAGTTTTGGTGGCCTACACAGCCGCTGCCAATCGAGCCCCGAAAGTACCTGTGACCATTCGCGCCGCCGATGGCGACCATACGATTTACGTGGACCAGCAAGAGTTGCCGGCGGGACCTTATTGCTTCCATCCGCTGGGCGAGTTCTTCTTCGAGTCGGGCCAGGCGCTGGTCACGATCTCAACCGAGAACACGAAAGGCGCCGTCATTGCAGATGCGGTGCAGTTTCTGACTGCGGACGAATTTGAGTTGGCGAAGAAGGAAGCGGCGAAGAACCCGCCGCCGCTTGTGGCAAAGTCCGCCGCCAAGCCCGCGCCAACCGCCGTGTCGACAAAGATAGAAGAGCCCGCGATTAAGTTCGAGAAGACCGCGCCCAGCCGCCCGCTGGCTCGACTCACTCCGGCAGAACTCGACTCGCTGCTGGAACAATATGTCACCGGTATCTCGTCAACGGCGGTGATCTACGACGAGCAGTTTCTGCGCCGAGTCAGCTTGGACGTCATTGGGCGCCAACCATCCGCCGAAGAGCTTGAGCAGTTCGTGGCCGATGCTTCTCCGGAAAAGCGCGCCGCCGTTGTCGAACGCCTGTTAGCGTCGCCCGAGTACGGCGCGAATTGGGCCAACTATTGGAGCGACGTGATCAGTTACCGCGTGCCCGAGCCGGAGTTGACGTTCTTGAATTATGATCCGCTGAAACAATGGTTGGCCGAAAAGTTGAATCAGGACGCGACGTGGGACGAGATCGCGTTTCAGGTACTGACGGCCGACGGTAAAGTCGGCGACAACCCGGCGGCGAGTTACGTCGGTTTTCATCAGGCGAATCAATCCCGCTTGGCAGCCGAAACGTCGCGTATTTTTCTGGCGGTGAACATTCAATGCGCCGAATGCCACGATCATCCGTTTGTCGACATGCCCAGCAAAACGTTTCACCAAATGGCCGCTTTCTTCGTTCGCACGGACGCCAAGCTGCCCTGGAACGACAGCAGCGAAATTGAGGTCAAAGGCAAGTCCAGCGGCGAATACAAAATGCCCGGCACCAAGGGGGAGATGCAACCGGTCGCGTTCACCTCGACGCCGGTGGAATTGGGCAGCGGCGATTTGACTCGTCGCGGCGAGTTAGCACGCTGGATTGTCGGTCCCGATAACCCGTGGTTTGCAAAGGCGTACAGCAATCGTATTTGGGCGCGGCTGATGGGCCGCGGTTTCTATGAGCCGGTGGACGATATCGGCGAAGGAACCGAGCCAGTGCTGCCCAGGGTTCACGCGGCAGTGTCCGAACACTTCGCGGCCAGCGGCTTTGACACCAAGGAGCTGATTCGACTAATTACCAACACGCGGGCGTACCAGCGAGGCTTGAATGACGACACGCCGCAAGACAAACCGTTTGCGGCGGCGATCACGGCGAAATTGCGCGGCGACGAAGTGTTCGATTCGCTCGTGGCGGCCATTGAATTGCCGAACTTTACGCCGCCGCAAGAGAAGGCGTCCGCCGCGATCCGCTTCCCGCCACCGCCAAAAAGCACTCGGGACTTGGTCAACGAGACGTTTGGGTTCGATCCGTCTCTGACGGCCGATTATCTGACGCGCACGATGGCGCAGGCCATGCTGATGATGAACAACAAACAGATTCAGGCTCAGGTCGACGCCTCGGCCGAAAGCAGCACGATGCTCGCGCGGCTGCTGGCTGATGAAAAGGACAACACCGCTGCCGTAAACGCGCTGTACCAGCGCGTGCTCGCCCGCCGCCCCACCGATCGCGAGTTGGAAATTGCTTCGAAGCACATCGCCGATATGAATGACCGCAGTGCCGCCTTCGAAGACTTGTTGTGGAGCCTGTTGAACTCGGCCGAATTTACGACCCGAAGATAGACTAAGAACGGGGTCGGGGG
>JBGTKH010000707.1:0-3006 GCA_041744735.1 Pirellulaceae bacterium
CGATCGAACTGGGTTTGGTGTTCTTGATGCGGCATCAGTCGCCGGATGGGAGCTGGAGCTTCAACAAGTTCGGCGCGGGCCGGCCGGGTTACGAACGAGAAACAGCCGCATTGAACAGCGACACGGCGGCCACGGCGCTCAGCCTGCTGGCGTTTCAAGGCGCCGGCTATACGCACGTCGAACATCGTTATCAGGACACGGTCCGTTCGGGCGTCGATTGGTTGGTGAAGAACCAGAAGCCGAACGGCGATCTGTATGTGTCGCTGGATAGCGATTCCAACCGCAGCGTGTGGTTGTACAGTCACAGCATCGCCGCGCTGGCTTTGTGCGAAGCTTACGGCATGACACAGGACCCGGACCTGCGCGAGCCGGCTCAGAAGGCGGTCGACTTCCTCATCGATTCACAGCATGACACTCTCGGCGGTTGGCGGTACGCGCCGGATACGGACACAGATACGTCGGTGACCGGTTGGGCGATGATGGCGCTCAAGAGCGGCCAACTGGCCAACTTGGACGTGGATCCGAACGCATTCAAAAAGATCGAACGCTGGCTCGATGAAGCTCAGGCTAGCAAGAATGACGCCTCTCAATATCGCTACAACCCGCGGGCTCCCGACGCGCCGATCCGTGTGAACGGCCAGTTGATCGATCAGAGCCACGGCCGCAAGCCCAGCGAGACGATGACCGCGGTCGGTCTGCTGATGCGCTGGTACAGCGGCTGGGGACGCGATAACCCGCACATGATCAAAGGGGCCGAGTATCTGAAACAGAGACTGCCCGAGATCGGCACCACGCGCGAACCGAAACGCGACACGTACTATTGGTACTACGCCACGTACGTGATGTTCAACATGGGCGGCGAGTATTGGGAGACGTGGAACAGCCGCCTGCATCCCTTGCTCACGGAATCTCAAGTGAAGCAAGGTTCGATGGCCGGAAGCTGGCACCCGGTAACGCCGGTCCCCGACAAATGGGCGCCACACGCCGGACGGCTGTACGTGACGACCATGAACTTGTTGTCGCTCGAAGTCTACTGGCGGCATTTGCCGTTGTTTGAAGAGACGACCAAGTAGCGCATCGTCAATCCGCTGCTTTCCGCCCCCCGGGCCGTTTATGAATTGACTGCACAAGATGTAAGACGGGCCTCCGAGCCGCCTCCGAGCCCGTCGATGCACCTAAGTCGTTAATCGCTCGGAGGCCCGTCGTACAAAGTCCGCAGTTTGATCAAGGGAAGCAAGCGATGCCGTATCACTTGGTCGTTCGCCGAATTCGTCCGGTTGTTTGTCTCACGTTCACGTTCGTCGCTTGTCTTTCGGCACTGTATGAACCTGCGTCGGCAGCAGACGGCTGGCGGGCGGGTGCGGCGAAGGTCGTGATTACGCCGCAGCAATTCATGTGGATGGCCGGTTATGGCGGGCGCGATCATCCGGCCGAAGGGAAGCTGACGGACTTGTGGGCCAAAGCGCTGGTCCTCGAAGACGCAACCGGACGGCGGGCGGTGCTCGTGTCGTTTGATTTAGTGGGCATCGAACGTGAATTGTCGCAGTCGCTGTGCTGGGCGTTGAAAGAACGCTACGCACTCGAGCGGCGGCAGATCGCGCTGTGCACGTCGCACACGCACACCGGGCCCGTCGTGGCAAGGAATCTGCGGCCAATGCATTATTTGCTCTTGGATGCGGCGCAGCAGAAGCTGATCGACCAGTACGCAGACTTTTTGGAACAGCAGGTAGTGAAGGTCGTCGGCCAAGCAATCGAGCGGCTCGCGCCCAGCCAGCTCAGTTGGGGCAGCGGCACGGCGACGTTCGCCGTCAATCGCCGCAACAATGCCGAGGCTCAGGTGCCGCAGTTGCGCGACCAAGGTGCTCTGAAAGGTCCGTTCGATCACGACGTGCCCGTGCTGGCCGTGACCAGCGCCGATGGCAGGTTGACCGCCGTCATGTTCGGCTACGCCTGCCACGCCACGGTGCTCAGTTTCTATCAATGGTCGGCCGACTATCCAGGCTTCGCGCAAATCGAATTGGAAAAGGCGCACCCCGATTGCGTGGCGCTGTTTTGGGCCGGCTGCGGCGCCGACCAAAACCCGCTGCCGCGGCGGACGGTTGAGTTGGCTCAGGATTATGGAACGCAGTTGGCGGCTGCGGTCGAAGCCGTGTTGTCCAAAGAAATGTCACCGGTATCCGCCCGGCTTACGCCCAGCTACCGCGAGATCGATTTGCCGCTGGGCACGCTGCCCACTCGCGATCAGATCGCCGAGGATGCAAAGTCGAGCAGCAAGTTCATCGCCGCGCGGGCCAAAATGTTGCTCGCCGAACTCGATGCCGGCCGGCCGCTTAAATCCACTTATCCCTATCCCGTCGCTCTCTGGCGACTGGGCGACGAGATTCAATTCGTGATCCTCGGCGGCGAGGTGGTTGTGGATTATTCGCTGCGATTAAAGTCCGAACTGTCGGGCACCAAGACCTGGGTGGCCGGCTACGCCAACGACGTGATGGCCTACATCCCCTCGCGCCGCGTGCTGCGCGAAGGCGGCTACGAAGGCGGCGGCGCGATGGTCTATTATGGCCTACCCACTGCCTGGTCGCCGGAAGTCGAGGAAGCGATCATCGAGGAAGTGCACGCTCAGCGTGAGGTCAGATAATCGCCAATGGGTTACGGCGTTCTTCCAGGGTGCCGCGGGTGACGCCGACGCGGTTGGCGGCGTTCAGGTGGGTCCAGACTTCTTTGCCGGTGACGCGGGCGCTGAGCAGGTCGCGGTAGGAATTGATGACGGTGCGAAGTTGGTCGCCCGATTCGTCGAGCAGTTCGATGCGGAAGTCGCGCAGGCCGTGGGACAGTAGCGTGGGCACAATCTCGGCGGCGCTCTGCGGCACGGCGTTCAGCAGCGTGTTACGGCAGCCGACGTCGGCCTTTAGCGGATGCTCCATGCCAAGACGGTCGCGCAAGCGGACTTCGTGGCGGTCGCAGGGCCGGCCGCAGTTGGTTTTGTTGGTGCCGGGCGAGAGCACC
>JBGTKH010000708.1:0-19335 GCA_041744735.1 Pirellulaceae bacterium
GCTGGGGCTGGCACTGGGCGAGGGCGCTTGAGCCCGCGCCGTTTGCCGAGTGGAAATGAAATTGGCCGCCAACATCAAGGCCACGGCGAACAGCGCATAGGCGATGTGTTTATGACTGGACTTCTGATTGATAAGCATCGACGTAACTCTCCGAGAAAAGCTTGAGGTAGGTGGGTCGCAGCGGAATTCGTGAGAATTCCGAAGTTTTACAACTTCGGCTACGGATTCACGATGTTATTGCAATTTAGCCAACTCCGGCAGTCGCTTGCCGGCTTCTGCGGCCAGGGCATCGTTGGGATGTTTTTCGGCCACATAGCCATAGGACGCCTTGGCATCATTAATCAGATCCGTCCGCTTGGCACCATTTGCCGTCTCGATTTGTACTTCGGCGCAACGTCCGGCTTCGTAGCCCGCCTTGGCTTGCCACTTCTTGACCTCCGGCGGAGCTTGCTCGCCGCCGTAGCCGAACATCACGCGTTTGAACTCCTTGATCGCGTCGTCGTACTTCTTCTGTTCGAAGAGCAGTTCGCCGATCATAAAGCGGGCGCGGGCTCCCACCTCGAAGCGCGACTTGGTCGCAGTCTGTTCATACGACTTCAGCGCCTCGTCTGTATTCCCCAGATTCTGATTGGCCCAACCAATTTCGTAGATGGCTTCGGGGAGCAATTCGGATTCCGGGTAGGTGGTGGGGATCGTCTGCAGGAACTTCAAGCTCTCAGCCCAATTCTTCAACTGCCCGGCACTTTGACCTCCGTGAAGCAGAATCAATACCTTGACCGTCTGAGGAATCTTTTCGTTGTCGGCGATGGCGGTTTGAGCCGCAGTGAACGCTGGCAGGGCCTCGTCGTATTTCGCCAGCTTGAACAAGCTCTCGGCCTTCATGAACATGCCGTCGGCGGACAGCGGGCCCTGTGGCTGCTCGGCCACTTGCAGGCTAAACTGCTTCAGCGCTTCGTCGTATTGCTTCTGTTGATAGTGCGACCAGCCAAGTTTGTACGTCGACTTTTCGCCTAACTCCGACTTGCCGGCCTTCGCTTGTGCGGCCGCATAAGATTTGGCAGCTTCGGCGTACTGCTTGTCCTCATACTGCTTTTCGCCGACGTGGAAGTTCGCCTCAGCGGCCAGTGGACTAGCTGCGTGGTCCGCAACCAGTTTCGTAAATGCGGCGATGGCTTCGTCGTTCTTATTTTGCAGCTTCAGCGACCACGCTAACTCATATTGCACTTTGTCGGCCGATGCGTACTTGGGATTCTCCGTTAACAGCGTTTCGAAGGTAGCCGCTGCCGCGGGGTAATCTTTAAGAGCCGTCTGCGCCAAGCCCAGCTCATACAACGCGTTGGCCTTTTGTGCCATATCCGGGTTGGACTTTAGATAAACGTTAATGTCGTCGATGGCGGCTTGATGTTCGCCCACCTGCCGCTGGCACATGCCGCGGGCAAAGTGCGAGTCGGGCACCAGCATGTGCTCTGGATGCTTGTCAATTAAGCCCGTAAAGGATTCAACGGCCGTCTTATAATCCTTGTCCTTAAGCTGCGCCCAACCCTTGCCATAATACGAGTACGGCGCATAGGCCGAATCGGCGTGATTGGTCAGCACGGCGTCATGTTCGACGATTGCCGTTTTAAAATCACCGTTGGTATAGCTGTACTCGGCCAAACGATAATGAGCCTGATCAAGCAAACGGCTGGCGGGGAAATCGGTGATCAACTGCTTAATCGACTTAATTGCCTCGTCCAACTTTTCCAAATCGCGTTGCGAGCGCGATAAGTAAAGCAGCGTTTCGTCGGCTTTCAGCCACTTGGGATCGGCAGCCAGCGATGCCGTCAGCGCCGTAACCGCCGGAGCATTCTGCTTTAGATAGAATTGGCTCGCGCCGAGCAGGAACTGTCCTTCGGCGATATTCGCCGGCTTCTTCAAGCCGGCGACCAGTGGCTGCAGTGCATCGACCGTCTCCTGATACTTCTTCTGCAAGTACAAGCACAAGCCCAACCGCACCTGCCACTGTTCAATCTCCGCATGATTCGCGTAGCTGGCTGTCAAGTCGCGATAGGCCTGTTCGGCTTCGGCATTCTTGTTCAACAGCAAATTGCACTCGGCCGCCACATACTTCACGTCCGGCACCAGTTTATGTTCCGGGTAAGCCGTGAGAAACTGAGCCGTGTGCATGAGCCCGTCGTCGAATTTCTTGAGATCGAGCGTCGCGAAGGCGGCGTTGTAGAGCGCCTGCGGAGCTTGTTCGTTCTGCGGATGGTCGGTGGCGATCTTCAAATACAGAGCGATTGATTCGGCGCGCTGATCCGGCAGTTCGTACAGCGCGTCAGCTTGGTCTATCTTCAAGTTGACCAGATAGAGATTGTCGGCCGGCACGTTGGGCAGCGTCTTGGCCGCCAGATCAGCAACCTTCGCCGCGTCTCCGTTGCGCAGATCGATGCGGCAAATCCAATGCGCCGCTTCCGGTACGTTGTCGCCGCCGCCATCCAGCACCGACTGAAACCACTTACGGGCGTCGTCGTACTTCTCGCCCCGATAGTAACAACGGGCCGCCGAAACCGTCGCCTCGCCGACGTATCCCGAAGAGGCAAACTCCGTCGGAATGCGAGCGTAGAGATCGCCCGCGTCATTGAACCGCTCTTGCTTGAGAACCCCGAACGCTTGACGGAAAATCGCGTGATCCGCTAATGCAAACTTCTCGACCGCGGCCGCTTCGGCGAACATCTTCTCGGCCTGCGCGAACAACGGCTTCGCTTCGGCCGCCATATTGCCAGCCTCAGCCGCCAGCCCGGCTTGCAACACCGTCTCGGCCTTACGCATACGGACTTCGGTGATCAGACCGCTGGTGGCACAATCCGTCAAGAACAGGTCGTACGTCTGGCCGGCCTGAGGATATTGGCCCAACTCTTCCTGAGTGACGCCCAAGGCATACAGCGCGTCGCAACGCAGCGGCGACTGGGCGTGATCTTTCACCAGTTGGTCGTACGCCGCGACCGCTTCCGCCTTCTTGTTCACTGCATACTGCGATTCGCCCAGAAAGAACAGTGCCTGATCCGTGCGCTTGCCTTTGTCCTTGGGGAACTCCTTGATCATCGCGTCGAACGAGGCCGCAGCCTTGGCATACTGAGCCGCATCGCCTTGCTTGCCCAACGTGTACTGTGACCAACCCAAGTTCAAATATGCGTCTTCGCGAGTTTCCAGCTTGGGGTGATTGGCGATAGCCGCCGCGAAGGCCTCCGCCGATTTGTCATACTTCTTGAGCTGCAGTTGGCAGACTCCCAAATAATGTTGGGCCTTGCCCGCCAGAGGATCTTTGGGAAACTGCTTGAGAAACTTCTCCCATTCATCGACGGCCAATTCGTATTCGCCGTTGTTTTGAAAGTTCGCCGCGTCGCTGTAAATGGTCAGTGCTTCGGGCGATGACTCTTGGGCTCTCGCCGCTTCGCCCCATAGCGCCAACGACGATGCCGCGACCAACAACGACAACACCATCGGGGCAAACCGGCCCCAGCGGAGACAGCAACCTTTCATTGTTCTTCCTCGTGCTACTTTCAAAACGGAGGCCCCTGAGCAGATACGGTTACAAGCAAGGTAGGGTGGGTACGCCGATCGGGCGCGCAACGAACCGCCATGTTTCGGCGAGCGACACCGCTTGGCCGAATGGTCGGGCTTCATTGTACCCTCCAGCGCGGTCGTTATGCTGACCGCGTTTTCGGGGTTGAGAAGTGTCGCGAGAGTTGCCTGTTCCCTGTTCCTCGCGCCGAGTCAACCATCCAGCCGGCGTAGCCCATCAGTCTATCGTGGTAATCGCCGCCGCAATACCCCCCCGCGGAATGGCGGCGACAAAGTTAAATGGTTTCCTTCGCGGCGTCGCATTCAACTGGCCAATCGCCAAAGATCTACGTACGCTGGTAACCATGAAACGAGTCCTTGTCACCGGCGGCGCCGGCTTCATTGGTTCGCATTTGACCGAAGCGCTTCTGGCCCGCGGTTGCCGCGTTACGGTGGTTGATGATGAGTCGACCGGTTCAGCGGCCAATCTTGCCGGCGTTAAGAACGAGCCGCGATTCAGCTACATCCGCAGCAGCATCGCCGACGGCGGCTTAATTCGGCGAGTGGTGGCGGATGTAGACGAGGTGTACCATCTGGCCGCGGCGGTTGGCGTCGCGTTAATTGCTCGCCAGCCGATTCAAACGATTGAGCGCAACATCGCGCCGACACAGTTGTTACTCGACGAACTCTGCCGCCGCGTTGTGCGGGGCGAACCTGTCAAAATGTTTCTGGCGAGCACCAGTGAAGTCTACGGCAAGAATCCCAAGGCGGTTTGGACGGAGGACGACGATCTAGTGTTCGGCCCCACCACGCGCGCTCGTTGGTCGTACGGCGTGTCGAAGGCGGTCGACGAATTTCTCGCGCTGGCTTGCTGGAAACAAGATCGTCTGCCGGTGGTCATCGGGCGATTCTTCAACGTTGTCGGCCCGCGGCAAACGGGCGCGTATGGAATGGTGTTGCCGCGGTTCGTCGATGCCGCACTGGCCGGAGAACCGCTGATCGTGCATGACGATGGCCGGCAAATCCGCTGCTTCGCGCATGTCCGCGATGTTGTCTCTGCCGTGCTGGCGCTGATGGACACACCGTCCGCCGTCGGCCGAGTCTTCAACATCGGCAGTGACCAGCCCGTGACGATTCTCGAGTTAGCTCAGCGAGTCGCCACCGCAGCAGAGAGCGCTGCGCCGATTCAATTCCAAAGTTACTCCGACGCCTACGACGTAGATTTTGAAGACATCCGCCGCCGAGTCCCCGACCTCTCGCGTTTGCGAGCGGCGATCGACTACCGGCGGCAATACGACTTGACTGCCATCATCGAGGAATTGATCGCCACACATCGCAAGCCGTAGCCGAACTCTATCTGTAGCCGAACTCGTGAGAGTTCGGACTATCTGTAGCCGAACTCGTGAGAGTTCGGACGTTGGGTTGGCATCGATGCACTCGGATGGTCGGCTCGGAGAGCCAACCTACAGCATCGATAGTGGATTCATGCGATTCTCTAGCGGCAACTTTACAGGTCCGCCGCTGCGGTGGGACTCGAAGACAGCAGCGATCATTTCCACGGTCATGCGCGCCTCGTAGATGTTGCACTCGGGCAAGCGGTCTTCGTCGATCGCGGCGAGCAAGTCGGCGACAGCCAGAATGTTGCCGCCGTTCAGGCCGCGGTCGGTTAGCGGCTCTTCCTTGCCGATGCCGGCCGAGCTGACCGGAATCCACTTCGCGCCGCTGCGGCCGGGCGACCATGTGGGATCGGGCAGGAAGTTCACCGTCGGCAAATGGCCCGTGAGAATCTCCAGCACGCCCTTCGACCCGTAGATCTGCAGACCAAAGCGATTGCCGGCGGCATTGCGGCGCGAACCAAAGTACGCGGTCGCGCCTTCGGCCAGTCCGTACATTGCCGCCACGGTGTCGCCAGCCAGCGGACCGATGCCTTCGTTGCCTTCTTTGACGTCGGCCTTCGCGATCGGCTGACCGTTCTGCTGCACCGATCCAAAGCACCACAGCGGCTCGCCGCCGAAGTGGTGAATCAGATTCATCACGTGGCTGCCGAGCACCCATAGGTCTTCGCCGCCGCCGCGCGCGTCTTCCTTGCCGCGGCCGCGCAACTCCAGCAACTGGCCAAGCTGTCCGTCGAAGATCAGATCTCGCACCGCCTGCAGCTTGGGGCTGTAACGCGTCTGATGAGCGATGGCGAATTTCACTTTGTGCTTCTCGCAGGCCGCGATCATTTGGTCGGCCTCTTCCAGCGAGCGGCACATCGGCTTTTCTGAATAGACGTGCATGCCACGCTCGGCTGCGGCCAGCACCATGTCTCGACGTTGATCGAGCCACCGCGGACAGACGGCCACGATGTCCGGCTTCGTCTCGTCTAACAGCTTGCGATAGTCCGCAAAACCCTGAGGCGCTTTCAATCGTTTGATCGCTTCCGCCAGTCCCGTTTCGTTCGCATCCGCCACGCCCACGATTTCGCAGTCGGGCATCGCCATCCACACGGTGTCGATGCCGTGTCCATAATTCCCTTGCCCCGTGTGTCCAATGACGCCCACGCGATAGTTTGCTGCCACGAGATTGCTCCTTCGAAGGCGAATGATGAAGTCGAACGGTTCGCTGATTGTCGCACAGGGTGACCGCCATTGCAAACGTGTTCGGACATTCCCTGACCCCGCTACACCTGGTAGGCAGTGTCCCAACATCGTGTTGCTGAGCAGCTTTGGGTGGCTGGGGCTGAGTCCGCGAAGCCCCAGTACGTTGCAAGCTGGGCTTCGCGGACTCAGCCCCAGCCACCCTCCGTTCATTCTCGTTAGCAACACAATGTTGGGACACTACCACCTGGTAAAAATCATTGACAACGGGGGGTGTCAGGTTTAAATTGAGATCCACTTGTCAAAGGACACAATCGGAATGGGCCAGCGATGTGAAAGGGCCGTATCATGTCTCGCATCGGAATGCTTGCGGCATTGGTGGTTTTCCAATTCACGCTCACCCTATCGGCTCGCGAGTGGACGTCACGCACTGGCGAGTCCTTGGGGGACGCGGAGCTAGTGGATGCCGGGCAGGGGATGGCCGTTCTAAAACAAACGGCCGACGGAAAGCTTAAGGTCGTACAGTTTTCGCAGCTCAGTCTGGGCGACGTCCAATACATTCGCGAGGCGATGAACGCGGCTGGTGTCGATCTAGAGACACACAAACCGGTATTGCCGGCCGGCACGACTACGGCACCAGCACCCGCCCCAGCGCCAACGAGCACAACGGCGCCCGCCGCGACTGCCCAACAAGGCGGCCCGCCTTTAGCCGTTGCCGGAAAGGCGGGTTGGCAAGTTGCGGTTGATCCAGCGCCCGAAAAATGGACCGTGACACCAACGCAGTTGCGGATTCAAGTCCCCAAGGGCTTTTCTGAAGACGACATCTTGTTTACCAGCACGTCCAGCCCTTTTGTTCTCTTAGGCGGAAGCTCTAGCGATGCGGCACGCGAGCTATGGGACTTGCGCCGTGGCGAGCGGGTGGGGTTGCTGCGACAAGCGGACAGAGTTGAAAAGACCGCGCTGAGCCCAGATGGACGTTACCTCGCAACCCATTCCTCCCGCGCATCGGAACAACTGAATATATGGAGCTTTGAGAGCAACAGCTCGGTGCGGCAAATTGCCTTGAGCGACCGTTCGGGATCGGTTTATGGGGTGGACTTCGCGACACCCGGCCGGATTGTTGCCTCTCTTGTCTTGGAGCGAGCCATAGTTGTTTTCGACGTGAACACTGGCCAGCCCATCACCAAGATACCGGTGGAGTCTATTGCGACGGCCGATCGCTATGCCATCAGCTCCGGCGGAAACTACCTGGCGCTGGCCGGCGATAACCGCATTCAGATGTACGATCTACGAAACGGGGCCTTTGCGGGCGACCTGCCGATTGACACGGGAAAGCAGGGATACTTGCAAATCAAGGCCATCGCTTTTTCGCCCGACGGCGAAGAGATCGCGATCCTGGTGGAACAGTCGCAGGATATGATTTTGTTTTGCTGGTCGATGAAAACGGGCGCTTCGTTGGCCAAACATGTATTGAAGCAACCTCATCCCCGCACTCACATTTCCAGCAGTTCTCGGCATCGCGTCATCGATTGGCTGCACGGCGGCCGCGGCTGGCTGGTGCAGGGCAGCGCGATTATCGACCGCGAGAAGGGTGGTCCGGTGTGGGTTGCGGATGATGGACTTTCCAGCATCACGCGGGGCGTGCGACGCGTGATCGATGAGCAACGCTTTTTGGTCCTACGGGGTGACTATAATTCGCGCACACTTGTGACGGAACCGATTCCCTGGGACACCATTGCGGAGGCCCAGCGAGTTGTTTCGCAAGGCGGAAAGTTGCAGGACGTGGGACGTCCCGACGTGAAACCGGTGGACTGGTCGGGATGCAAACAATTAACGCTCGGGCCGCCCAGCGGCGAGTATCAGCCCGCACTTCTGCCTGCTGTTCCAGCCAATGTGCAGCCGTTCACGGTGAGTCGACAACAAGGCCAGCCGAAGGCCCTGTACTTGCTGTCGTCTGACACTTATCGTGTGTTGGTCAGCAGCGATCCTGCGGACTATAACAAACGGCTTAAGGGCATGGAAATCAGCCGGGCCGGTCAGAACGCTGATGTCTTTGAACTGGCCGGTGGCAAGCATCTTTTTAGTTTCTCAATTCCGTTTGCGACAGAATTGCTGGGAGTGAGTCCTTCAGCTAAGCAAGGCATTTATCGCGAGGTGCAATCGAAGGATCGCGTCGATGTATTTAATCTTGAGTCCGGCGAACATCGCGTGGCGTTTCGGCCGTCGCGTCCAGAGGCAGAACCAAGTAGCCTCAGTTATAACCAACACGTCGAATGGGCCGAATTTGTTGATGAAGAGCACGTGCTAACGTTGACGAAGGGCGGCGATTTGGTGCATTGGACATTGGATGGTTGTCGAGCGAATTACAGCCTTCCGCTTGGTTCCAACAGCAAAGCGTATCTGAATCCCACACGCAGCCACTGCCTGGTCGCTACGGGTGGCAATTCGGTGCACTTGCTTGAAACCGCCACGGGCGCGTGCTGCGCGCGGCTGACTTTTCCAAATCAGCCCATTCCTGCGCCGGTTTCAGACGTATCATTCCGCAGCGATGGCCGGCTCGTAGCCCTGCTCTTGTTTTTGGGTGACAAGCGGCGTCTGCTCGTCTGGGATTTGCAGCGCAATAGCGTCGCGAGCGACGTCATCTTGTCCTACAGCACGCTGGGAATGAGTTGGTGCGGACGAGCTCACGTTGCGTTACACAACACGAATGTGGTAGTCGGTGGCCCGGTGCGTACTCAACAACGCATCACCGTCGTGGATGTGGCAAACCAGCGCGTGGTGTGGAACTATATGGCGCCGATCGGGACCCTGGCCGTCGATGGGCCGGGCGACCGGCTGTGGGGACTGGTGCCCGACGCGAGCTTTAGTGGGCGCCAGTTTGTGAGCGTCGCGCTGCCCGATCCCGAGGCGGCCGGCATTATTGCCGCAACCCCGCCGCCCGCACCCCTTTTCGGTCCGGGGACAAAGGTCGCGCTGAAAATCAACATGGGCGGCTTGCCGGACGAGTTGGCCGACCGCCGGGAACGCGAAGATCAGATGGCCAAGTCGCTCGACGAACATTTCCGAGGCGCGCTCGGCAAGGCGGGCCTACAGATCGACGACTCGGCGCCGGTCACGTTGGAAGTGAGCTTGAAGAACTTGACTCAGGAAGAGATTCTCGTCATTAGCTCGCGGTTCAGCTATGGCGGCGCAGCACTAATCGTCTTGTCAACTCAATCGGTGCACGCCCGCCTGGCGATCCGGCAAGGTGCAGATCGGGTGCTCTGGGAGCAACAAAACTTCGTGGGATCCAAGGACGTCGACGCCAGCGGCGCGTCGCGCGGCACGTCGCTCAGCTCGCACATCCTGCTGCGTCAATGGGAGCAGGCGCAGCAGTGGTGCCAGGCCACGCCCCTGCCGGCCGCGCTGCACCATCCCGATCTGGTGCACGGGCTCGGCGAGTCCCAGCTAAACGCCACGTCGATCCAGTTGTTGCGAAAGTACCCACTGCCTACTCCCTAGTGCTTGGTCAAAGCTTAGTTTTAGGGTTGGCCAACGTCGTGGCGTAAGCTTCCAGCTTGCGTTTCTGGGACGAAATCGGATTGGCAAGCAGGATGCTTACCCCACTTTTTAACTTTGAAGGAGCACTAGTCGTTGTCACCTTCAAATCAACGTCTGACTTCAGTCACGCTGCATCGCTATCGCATCGAAGCGGATGGATGGGTATAATCGGCGTAACAGCGGCGAGTTGTTTTACCGATGATCCGAGTTGTCTCACCAGTCGGTTTTCAGTTCGTCGATTCCCGCCCAGAATATCCCGCCTGAATTGAGAAGTTGACGACATGAGCGTGCAGTCCATGATCTCATTTGCCGCGGCTGCGATCGCTGTCATCGCTGTCGAAGTCGGGACAGAAGGGCGTGCAGCCGAGCCAGCAGAACCTCAATTCGCGCAAGTCGGTGTTGCCTTTCTGCATAAACATTGCCTGCAATGCCACAGCGGCGAACAGCCGAAAGCGGACGTGTTGCTGCAAGGCGTTCGCGACGATGCAACAATCATCAATCAGCGTAAGCTGTTGGAACACGTTCTGGAGATGGTCGAGTCGGGCGCGATGCCGCCCGAGAAGCGCCCGCGGCCTTCGGCGGACGAGTTGGCGAGTTTCGTGAAGTCCGTGCGGGCGGTCTTCGAGCGAGCGGATCGCAACGTCAAGCCCGATCCCGGCCGCGTGACGATGCGGCGGCTGAACCGCGTCGAATACCGCAACACCGTCCGCGATTTGATCGGCGTCGATTTCGATCCGACCGAAGATTTTCCGTCGGACGATATCGGCCACGGCTTCGACAACATCGGCGACGTGCTGACGTTGTCACCCGTGCTGATGGAACGCTACATGGCCGCCGCGGAGAGTATCGTACAACGCGCGATCACGCCCAATCCGCCACCATCACCGAAGCGTCATCTATCCACACGCTACAGCGAACCGGCCTCCGCAAATGTTCCAATGGAGGGCAGCTTCCGTGTGTTGGCCACCGACGGAAAATCGCCGGTCGAGACTGGGCCGATCAACACGCCGTATCAGTGGGAGGAAGACGGCCAGTACATCTTCCGCGCCAGAGTGTTCGCGAAGAGCAGCGGCGGCTCGCCCTTGCAAGTGGCCTTTTTGGTGACCGGCGCCAATTTGCCGCAGCCCGCCTCGGACGACGAAGCCGCGAAACTTTCCGGCAGCGTGATTCGGCCGATGCGCATTCTGAAAACGTTCGAGATCAAAGCAGACAAACCGGAAAGCGCCGAGGTGCTGGAAGTCACCGTGCCCGCCATGCCCGGCCGGCACCGCATGGCTGTCGCGATCGTCAAACCCGCCGAAGGCCAAGCGCCCGCGAAGCTGTATGTCGAATACCTCGCGCTCGAAGGCCCGTTGGATACGCGGCCGGCCAGTCACCGACGACTGTTGGCCTGCTCGCCCGGCAAGCCGAAGAACGAGCAAACTCGCGAAGTGCTGACGCGATTCCTGCAGCACGCCTATCGCCGGCCCTCGACTTCCGAAGAACTGGATCGACTGGTTGCACTCGTTGAATCGACCGAATCATCCGGCGCGACCTGGGAAGCGGCCGTACAACTGGCGATTCAAGCGGTGCTGTGTTCGCCGAAGTTTTTGTTTCGTGTCGAACTGGATGATCGACCCACAAGCCCCGATGCGCGGCCGCTGGATGAATACCAGCTTGCCTCGCGGTTGTCGTATTTTCTCTGGAGCACGATGCCGGACGACGAGCTGCTGGCGCTCGCGGCGAAGAAACAATTAACTGCCAATCTGGAATCGCAAGTTCGCCGCATGCTGCAGGACCCGAAGTCGCAGTCGCTGGTGCAGAACTTTGCGTTGCAGTGGTTGCAATTGAAACGCCTCGAGACATTCTCGCCGGACGCGAAACTGTTTCCGCAATTCAACGAGCCGCTGCGGGCCGCGATGCGGAAAGAAACGGAATTGTTTTTCGATTCGATCGTGCGCCAGGATCGCAGCATCTTAGATTTGATTGACGCCGATTACACGTTTCTGAACGAGCCGCTGGCCAGGCACTACGGCATCACCGACACGAACGGCACGCTCGCGGGCCAAAAGCCGGCGATGCCGGGCGGTCAGCCGATTCGCGGCGACCGGTTCGTGCAAGTAAATCTGTCCGGCGGACAACGCGGCGGATTACTCACGCAGGCCAGCGTGCTGACTGTGACGTCGAACCCGACTCGCACATCACCCGTCAAGCGCGGCCGGTGGGTGCTCGAGCAAATTCTCGGCACGCCTCCGCCACCGCCGCCGCCGAACGTGCCGGAGCTGGTGGAAAGCGAACAAGCGGCGCTCACCGGTTCGCTGCGGCAACGCATGGAACAGCACCGGTCGAACCCAAGCTGTGCCAACTGCCACGCACGCATGGACCCGATCGGCTTTGCGTTTGAAAACTATGACGCCATCGGAAGGTTTCGTACGAAGGACGGCGAGTTCCCGATCGACCCCGCAGGCCAATTGCCGGACGGCCGATCGTTTCAGGGGCCGGAGGAATTGAAGACGATTTTAAAAGAGAAGCAAGACCTGTTCAGCCGCTGCCTGACCGAAAAGCTGCTAACATATGCATTAGGACGCGGCTTGGAGAATTATGACAAACCGGCCGTTGACCGTATCACGCTGGCGTTGGCCAATAACGATTACAAGTTCTCGACGCTGGTAGTCGAAATCGCCAAGAGCGATCCGTTCCGCTTGCGGCGAGGTGCGGCGGAGACGAAGAAATGAATGAGTAACTCCCGCGCGGCCCGTTCGGCACGCGGTTAAACGAAACAACGAAGGAGCCAGCCATGTTCACTCACCAGCCGATGTCTCGACGAACCTTGTTGCGAGGTTTGGGTGTTGCGGTTTCTTTGCCGTGGTTGGAGGCGATGGGGCCGATGGCGGCGTGGGCGGATGACCCGGCGCCCGGCAAAGCGGCGCCGAATCGTATGGCCGTGATCTATGTTCCCAACGGCAAGAATATGGTCGACTGGACTCCGCAGGCCGAAGGCACCAATTTCGATCTGCCGGCGATTCTGCAGCCGCTGGCGCCGCTCAAAGACGATCTGCTGGTGCTCACCGGATTGACGGCCGACAAGGCGCGCGCCAACGGCGACGGCGGCGGCGATCACGCTCGCGCGCTGGCAGCGTTTCTCACGGGCGCGCAACCTCGCAAGACGGACGGCACCGACATTCGCGCGGGCATCTCGATCGATCAAGTTGCAGCGTCACGCATCGGCGATCGAACTCGCTTGGCGTCGCTCGAAATCGGTTGCGAACAGGGGGCGATGGCCGGTAACTGTGATTCGGGCTATAGTTGTGTTTACTCGTCCACCATGTCGTGGCGTTCGGCGACTCAACCGTTGCCCAAGGAAGTCAATCCGAAGCTGGTCTTCGAGCGGCTGTTTTCTTCGGTGCCCAACACCGAACGTGTGAAACGCGACCAGCGCCGTAAGAGCGTCTTGGATTTCGTGCGCGACGATTCCCAGGACCTGCAAGGCCGGCTGGGAAGCAACGATCAACGGAAGTTGGACGAGTACTTCACCGCCATTCGCGACATCGAATTGCGGATCGAACGGGCCGCCGCGGTTCCTCAAACAGATGCGCCCAACGTTTCCGCGCCCGCTGGCATTCCCGGCACCTACGAAGAGCACATTCGACTGATGTGCGATCTGCTGGTGCTGGCTTTTCAGTCGGACGCGACGCGCGTCTGCACGTTCGTGCTGGCCAACGAAGGCAGCAACAAACCGTATCCGTTCATCAATGTGTCCGAAGGACATCACGACCTGTCTCACCACGGCGGAGACGCTGCGAAGAAGGCGAAGATTCGCGATATTAATTTGTTCCACACGCGGCAACTGGCGTACTTGCTGAGCAAAATGAAGTCGATCCCTGAAGGCGACGGCACGTTGTTGGATCACTCGATGATCGCCTACGGCAGCGGCAACTCGGACGGTAACGCTCACAACCACGACGACCTGCCGATCCTCGTCGCCGGCCGCGGTTGCGGCACACTGAAAACCGGCCGGCACATCCGCTATCCAAAAGAGACGCCGCTGAACAACCTCTGGGTCTCGCTGCTCAACCGCATGGAAATCCAAATCGCGGCCATTGGCGACAGCACGGGCAGCCTGCCGAATTTGGGCGCGTAGTCTGAATAAGTTGATTTGAATATCGTTACCTCGTCGTTAATAGAAGCCAAAAGGAACACCGCATGAAATCGAACATGAAGTCTGCTGTCCTTGCACTTTCCACCGTGACGTTAACGTTGTTTGGCCACGCTGCTGTGCGCGGCGACGAGAAGTTGAACGTTCCGCCGGAAGGATTCACCGCGTTGTTCAACGGCAAGGATTTGACCGGTTGGAAGGGACTGGTCGGCAACCCGAAGACACGGGCGGCCATGTCGGCCGAGCAGTTGGCCGAGGCTCAAAAGAAGGCCGACGACAGTATTCGGGCGCATTGGAAAGTGGCAGACGGCGTGATCGTGTTCGACGGCAAGGGACAAAATCTATGCACGGCGAAGGACTACGGCGACTTCGAGCTGTACGTGGATTGGAAGATCTTGTCGAAGGGTGACAGCGGCATCTATCTGCGCGGCAGCCCGCAAGTGCAGATTTGGGATCCGGACGACAGCCCGCAAAACGCCGTGGGTTCCGGCGGCCTCTTCAACAACCAAAAGAACCCCAGCAAACCACTGCTCCGCGCGGACCATCCCGTGGGCGAGTGGAATACGTTTTACATCAAAATGGTCGGCGAGAAGGTGACCATCAAGTTGAACGGCAAGCTGGTCGTCGTCGACGTCGTGCTGGAGAACTACTGGGAACGCGATAAACCGATCTATCCCACAGGCGCGATCGAACTGCAGAACCACGGCAACACGCTGTACTTCCGCAACATCTTCATCCGCGAATTGTAGGGCCGGCCACCGTGGAAGAAACCTTGGATGCGGCGCAGACTCCATTGGGAACTCGTCGGAAAGAAGCCTTTGGCAGGCGCGATGACAGAATTTTCCCAGGTTCTACGGTTGGTGCTGATTTCGGTTGCAATCGCGGCTGCAGTGGGTTGGTTCGCTGCGCCCCACGCTAAATACCGCGCTGCGTTCGTGTGGTGCTCCCCGCTCTTCCCATGGTTCCTTTTCCTCAGCGTTGGAATCGATGTAGATTTGACGGAATGACGCGACCGAATTGGTAACAAGGCAAAAGATAATCGCTATGGGTAGAAGCTTCGAAAATCGCAAGGTGTCGATCCTCAAAACGGCAGGTCAGAAATCCAAACTGTATTCCAAATACGGTACGCAGTTGTACGTGGCTGCCAAGAGCGGCGTACCAAATCCCGATCTCAACCCGGCGCTGCGGAGCCTGATCGAAAAAGCGAAACGTGACCAGGTTCCTGCTCACGTGATCGAGAAGGCCATCGAAAAAGCCAGCGGCGCAGAGGGCGAAGACTTTGTGTCGGCCCGCTACGAAGGTTTCGGCCCGGGTGGCTGCTCGGTCATCGTCGACTGCTTGACGAACAACAACAATCGCACGATTACCGACGTCCGCAATTGTTTCACCAAGACCGGATCGAAACTAGGACCGTCAGGTTCCGTCGTGCATGCGTTCGATCACATGTCGGTTTTGGCATTCAAGGGGAACAACGAAGAGCAAGTGCTGGAAGCCATGTTGGAAGCGGGCGTCGATGTCGACGAGGTCGAATGCAAAGCTGGCCGCATAACGCTCTTCGCACCCGCCGCCGAATTCTACAAAGCCAAGACGGCATTGCTGGAAGCGTTTCCCGATTCCGAATTGGAAGTTCAGGAAATCGCCTTCCTCCCGCAGACCAGCGTCCGAATCAGCCCGGAAGATCTGCCGATGTTCGAAAAATTCATGAACATGCTGAACGACTGCGAAGACGTGCAGGAGATCTACCACAACGCCATCTTGCCGAGCTAGGAAGTGGATGGATGGCCAATCCGCAACAGCCCATCGCCTGTGGCGCCTGTGCGTGGAGCCGGTTTGCTCATTGGGGATTGTCGCGGAACGGAAATTGTTCGACCGGCATGTACGATTTTGCGTGCGAACACTGCTCTGGAACGGTCCGTGAGCGCCGGATTGATCGCGAGGCGTTGCGGCACAAGAGGAGTCTTGTGATTCTGCAGGACGTGCCGATTGGCGTTTGCGACCGATGCGGCGCGCGATATTTCGATGCGTCCGTTCTCCGCCGCGTGGCCGAAATCGGCCGCGGCACAGTGCCGACACAGCAGACCCTGGCCGTCCCCATCGCGCCATACTCACCGGTCTGATGATTTGCATGCACGTGTTCAGCGGCAGGATACTGCTGGACGATGCGACCGACGCGGCTGGGAGGCGCGGGCCGCGGGAAATGCCAGTCGGACCTTCCGTTAAGGCATTGCCGGAAGTGATTGGTCATGTTGATTGCCTGTTCGCTCCAAGGTAGGCTGGAATTGAGGTGATGGACCAGCGAAAACAGGAGATGATTCTTGTGAAATCTTTTGAAACGGACACCATCGTCGATGCCAACGGCGAGATCCGCCTGTCGCAGGTGCCTTACTCGCCGGGGACAGAAGTGCAAGTCAGCATTTCTCCCAAGCGTCAATCGGCCGCCGAGTTTCTGAGCGCGTGGCAGCAGGTCTGTGACACGCAGCGCAACATGCCTCATCTCCAGCAGATAACCGACGCAGAGATCCAGCACGAAATTGACGACTACCGAACTGGGCGATGAAGATTCTCATCGACACCAACGTGCTGTTGTCGGCAGCGCTGCGTGACCGGTTGTCGGAACGCATGCGCGTCGGGATTCGCCGGGATATCTCAGCTTTCGGAATCGGGACTGAACGTCGTGACACGTCGGGAAGCTCCCCTGCAAAATTAGCGTTCTTGACTCTGCCACGGCTTGCGTCACCAGTGTAAACTGTCAATGGAGATGAAGGCGGTGTGAACTTTGTTGAACTTACCAAAGTGCGCGGAGACTTCGGTCATGAGCGAACACGACCAGAACGTTGCAGACGCGATCCAGACACCGTCCGTGGAAGGTGGAACCGTGGGCATTGTGCTGCACGCCGAGCGGCCACCGCTGCGGTTGGACGAAGGTGGCGTGCTGCGGGTCGGCAAGAGCCGCGTGAGTCTCGACATCGTCGTTGAGCAATACGACAACGGTATGACCGCAGACGACTTGGTCCGGGCTTACGACACACTCGTTCTGGCCGACGTTCATGGAGCCATCGCCTACTACCTGCGGCACCGTGATGAAGTGCGGGCTTATCTAAAGCAGCGTGCTGACGAAGCCGCCGAGTTGCGCGGCAAGATTGAGGCCGCACGCCCCGGCGTCTCGCCAGAAACTCTGCTCCAACGCCGCAGCGCCAGGGAGACGTCAAATGCTCCGGCTGGCCAGTGACGCGGACGTTCACGGCGAGATCATTCGTGGCCTGCGCCGGCGCGAGCCAGACATCGAACTACTGCGAGTCCAAGATGCGTTGCCGGAAGGAACGGACGACCCTGACGTGCTGGCCTGGGCCGCCGCGGAAAACCGAGTCCTTATCACCAACGACCGTAATACCATGGTCGGCTTTGCTCAACAGCGCGCGGCGGCGGGCGAACCATTACCTGGACTGATCGTTACGACCAACTCACAATCCATCGGCTCCACGATCGACGACATCCTGCTCATCGCGGAGTACATGTCCGAGGAAGAGATCAGAGACCAGATGGTCGTGTTTCTTCCATTCCTTGGTCCTTTCATATCGCCGTGAGGTATCCGTCTCGGACTCTTCTTGCTGGTGGTTCAATTCGCCGGTTACAATTACAATGATCATGGTATTGGTGGTTTGAAATCCCAATCGGAGCGATTTCCATGTCTACCGTTGAAGAAATCCTGGATGCGGCGCAGGCGCTGCCGTCTGCCGAACGCGCGCAACTGATTCATGCGTTGTGGGCCACCGTTTCGCCTGACGATTGGGCGCCGCCCAGCGAACAGTGGTTGGATGAAGCCCGAAAACGCAGCGCAGCATACGACGCCGGCCAGATGACGGCCTCGCCTTGGCCGGAAGTTCGCCAACGCGCCCGGCGTAAGGCCGGTCTCGATGAGTGATCTCGTGGTTTGCTCGGCTGCCGAGGTGATCTATCGGCAACACGAGGAACATTGGGTTGTGATCGCCGTAGCACACACGGCTCGACAGCCTCGCTTCTGGTCGGGGCGTTAGCACGGAGATATCGAGACGGACGTGGGTACCGCATGCCCGGCCGGAGTTTCGAATCGATGGAGGGCGGGATGACGGTGCTTGATTTTTGTGGTGGGCTGAAGTAGGAAGTGGACGGATGCAACCGGCTGCTCGTCGCTGAAAGGCACTGCGGGGATGAGCGACTTTGCCCATATTCTGCGGGGACAGCGATGGCGTGCGAGAAGACGGGGCTTGATGGCCCTCATCGTCCCGTTGATTGACTGATTGCTGCAAGGTAGGTTGAAATCTATGTGTCGGACAAGCCGAAGTGGAGATGTTTCTCATGAGATCTTTTGACACAGTTACCGTCGTGGATGCAAACGGCGAGATCCGCCTGTCGCAATTACCTTATTCGCCGGGCACAGAAGTCCAAGTCAACATTTCACCCAAGCGTCAATCGGCCGCAGAGTTTCTTAGCGCGTGGGAGCAGTCCTGTGAGACGTTGCGCAGCACGCCTCATCTCCAGCAGATTACCGATGTGGAGATACAGCAGGAAATAGACGACTACCGAGCCGGGCGATGAAGATTCTCATCGACACCAACGTGCTGTTGTCGGCCGCGTTGCGTGACCGTTTGCCGGAGCGTGTCGTCCGGTTTGTCGCGACGCGAGACGACTGGCAATGGATTGTGACGCCGGATATCGCTGGCGAATATGCAGATGTCCTGAGTCGCCCAAAGTTTCGGTTGCCTGCAAACGTCTTGCGGGAGTGGCACGACTTGATCCATGCTCGAACGATCCCAGTTAGCGTTTCGCTTCCGCCAGTTAGCTTTCCACGCGACCCAAAGGACGCACCGTTCCTAGCGGCCGCCATTGCCACAGGCGCGGATTATTTGATCACTGGCGACAACGATTTGCTTCAGAGCCGCCTGCCCTTGGCAACTCGAATCGTGTCCGCCGCGGAATTCGCCAGGATCTTTCAGATTTCGTAGACGAATCTCAGTAGAAACAGTGGTAACGTGCCAGGGTTTGGTAGTGGCGAAGAGCGTACGGCGTGACGGTGCTTGATTTTTCTGGTGGGCCGAAGTAGGAAGTGGATGGATGCAACCGGCTGATCGTCGCTCGGGGGGACTGCAGCGATGAGCGACTCGGCCCCTATCCGGCGGGCACTGGCGTGGCCAGTGGCACGCACGTCTTGCTGAGCTGGCGGCCAGAGTGCAAGCGGATGGACGGTCCAACTTCAACACCACACGTCCCGTGGCACCCGGCGAATCAAAACGGCCCAGTCTGGCTATGGCTTCCTAAACCCAAAAGCACAGCTTGACAAATATGATTATTTGTGCATAATTGTTTCACAGGTGCCGATTCACTGCGAACCCAACTCTCACGGAGACAGCCGCGCATCACAGTGAATTTGGCGTAATTGACATCAATTAGTTTCTTCAGGTTCTTGCGCGGCGGCCGGAGAAACGCACCGATTGGGAGCGACGGTTATGGCCGTGCTTTCGACGCTGCGTTTACTCCGCGCGCTTCCGATCCAACCGGGAG
>JBGTKH010000709.1:0-15058 GCA_041744735.1 Pirellulaceae bacterium
TGTAAGAATAAGTTGTCGTGTGCGTGACTTTGTATTTCATTGGTCAGTGGTCATTGGTCATTGGTCATTGGTCATTGGTCATTGGTCATTGGTCATTGGTCATTAGCAGGAAAGGGCGAGCGACCCTTCGCAAGTGACAAGTGACAAGTGACAAATGACAAGTGACTACTGACTACTGACTACTGACGTCCTTCCGGCCGGACTTCCGCTAACTGTCGCGCTGGTCCGGCGTGGATTAGGTATTTGTTCGAGATCGCATCGGACATTTTAGGCAATTGGGTTGCCAGGCGGCTGAGCAGCGTGTCCAATTGTGTCCGCTCGCCGTTGCGCGTGGTCTTGCACAGGGCATCGACGTCGGCCATGCGGACGCTGTGCAGCGTCGACATGATGATCCGCTGTTCGGGGCCGCGCTGTGGCTTCGAGCGGTCGCGCGGCAGATTCTCAATATGCTCGTTTAAGGCCGCCAATTGATAGGCCACGCTGCGCGGATTTGTTTCGTCGGTCAGCAGCAAGTCCAGCACGGGGGCCGTCAGCAAACTGGCCAAGTAGCGCGAGCGGTAGGTCATCGAACTGTCGGCCACTTCCAACAGCGATTCGAGCACGGGGCGTTCGTTCTCGGCGGGCGTGACCAGCAAGTTTTGCAATAGCGTGATCGTGTATGTGGCGCGTTCCAGGCGCCGGCCGATGTCCAGGAACCGCCAGCCTTGCGTGCGTGTCGTGCTTTCCATTACCAGGCCGCTGAATGACGCCAGGTCGATGACCAATTGATTGAGCATGTCCAGCACTTCATTGGGATCGATGTGCCCGCGCCGCTGCGGCTGCACGAAGTCCTGGTTGACGCGGTTGACAATCCGCCAACTGTCGAGCGAAATGCGGTCGCGCACGATCGACGCCGTGCGGTGCATTGCGGTCAGCGTCGAACGCAGGCTGCCCGGCTGCGAGGCATCGAACACGCAGGTCGGCAACACGCGTTCGATGGCCGGCAGCGGGGCTTTGATCTGGTCCACGACAAACCCTGGCTCGATTTGCCCCTGGTACGCCAACACGCGCAGCAGCACGGGCATCTCCGGAAGGTTCTCCGATTCCCACTCGCTGGCCAGTCTGGTAAACACAGTTCGCAGCAACCGCGCCGCTCCCTCGGCGCGTTCGACTTGCCGGCCCAGCCAGTACATGTTGTCGGCCACGCGGCTGGGCAATTCCGCACCGCTGCGCCGCAATTCCACGGTTTGTCCCGGCGGCTGCAACAGGCTGACGTGGCTGACCGGCCCGTCCGACAAGATCCACAGGTCTTTGCTGCCTTCGCCGGACAAGATCGACATGTCCAACCGCTCGGCCGACGCCGAAACGCGCGACAAACCGCCGGGCATCGCCGAGTACGAACTGTTATTGGCCACCACATACGATCGCACCGCGACGTGGGCGGGCCGCACTGCATCGGGTGTCCACACCGGCGCGCACGAGCGGGCGACTTGTTCCTGGCCGACGAAGAATGCCGGCCGCGCTTTGATCATGTCGGCCAACTGCTGTTTGCTTTTGCCGCTCAAGTCATCCCCGGCAATCCACGGCCGCCCGCCACGACGAAACGCGGAGCGGATGTCCAGCGTGTCGAGATGGTCGAGCACGTACTGCCGAGCCGTCGCTTCGCCGCACCACCAGGTGGCCACCGACGGCAGTTGCAAATCCTCGCCAAGCAATTCGCGGCACAGTGCCGGCAAGAATCCCATGAACGCTGCCGACTCGACCAGCCCGCTACCCAGTGCATTGGCCACGGCGACATGGCCGGCCCGTACCGCTCGTAGCAACCCTGGCACGCCCAACGGCGAATCCCCACTCAACTCCAGCGGATCGCAGTCGCTCTCGCGCAACCGCCGCAAGATCACATCCACGGGCAACAGGCCGGCCAACGTTTTCAACAACACGCGGCTGTCGCGCACCGCCAAGTCGCCACTTTCGACAAGCGTGTAGCCGAGGTAGCGGGACAGATAAGCGTCCTCGAAATAGTTCTCGCCCTTCGGACCTTGGCTGAGCAGCACGATGCGCGGGTTCTCGCGATGATGCGGTGCCAATTCCTGCAGCGTTTCTTGCAACGCCATGAAGTGCGGAGCCAGCCGCTCCACCTGGCAATCGTGAAACACGCCCGGCAGCATCCGCGAGATGACGATGCGGTTCTCCAGCGCATAGCCGGCTCCCGAAGGCGTGTCGGTACGGTCGCCCACCACCCACCACTGACCGTTGGCCGAGCGAGCCAAGTCGGCGGCGTAGATATGCAGGAAGCAATCATAAGGCATCCGCTGTCCATGACACGGCCGCATGAATCCGGGATGCGCGTACACCAATTCGGCGGGCAGCGAACCGCTGCTGAGCAGCTTCTGCGGACCATACAGATCGGCCAACATCAGATTCAGCAATCGCGCTCGTTGCACCAGCGCCGCCGAAAGCAATTGCCACTCGGCCGCCGGCATCAACAACGGCAGCGCGTCTAAATCCCAAGGCCGCGATCGATCTTGCGCCTCGCTGTACGCGTTGAACGTGATGCCGTTCTCGTGCACCAGCCGCTGTGCCTGCTCCCAACGGCGAGCCAATTCGTCCGTGCCCAGCCCGTTCAGCGCAGACGCGAACTGTTGCCATCCCGGGCGCAACTGGCCCGGTGCAGCCAGCAACTCGTCATACACACCCGCCAGCGGAGCGTAACCCGCAAACAGGTCGTTCGCAGTCGCCGCCGCCGGTTTCGCAGTCGTTGGTGTTGGCTCTACCAAAGTTGAGATCATGGCAGTTTAAATCTAGAGTGCGCTGATTGATCACTGCTTTAGGAATTTGAGATCCAATATCCAAAGATCCAAAAGCGGTGACGAGTCACCGCACTCCAAAGACAATTATACCTTGCACCCGCCTATCGACGCAGATCCAGTGTCAGCGGGAAATCGGGGTTGGGCTCGTCCGCTGGTACTTTCATCGTACTTGGCGTGTGGCCCATCTTAAAGAATCTGGCGGTCCGGCGGCTTTCGGCTTCGTAAGAATTGACCGGAAACGTCTCGTGGCTTAGCCCGCCGGGATGCGCCATGTGATAGGTGCAGCCGCCGATCGAACGCCGCATCCAGGTGTCGAGAACGTCGAACACCAGCGGCGTGTGAACGGGGATCGTCGGGTGCAGACAGCTCGGCGGCTGCCAGGCGCGATATCGCACGCCGGCCACAAATTCGCCTTGCGTGCCCGTCGGCCGCAGCGGCACTTTGCGGCCGTTACAGGTGATGATGTGACGTGAATCTGTCATGCCGGTCACTTTCACTTGCAAGCGTTCGACGGACGAATCGACGTACCGCGCGGTGGCGCCGCCGGCGGGCTCTTCGCCCAGCACGTACCAGGGCTCGATCGCTTGCCGCAATTCGACCTTGATGTCGCGCTGCACGATCTCACCGATGAAGGGGAAGCGGAATTCGAAGTGCGGCGCGAACCAGCGGGCATCGAGCGAAAACCCCGCTTGCCGCAACTCGGCGATCACGTCGTCGAAATCTTGCCGGATAAAGTGCGGCAGCATGAACCGGTCGTGCAGCGTCGTGCCCCAGTCCACCAGTTTCACTTTGTACGGTTGCTCCCAGAACCGCGCGACCAGCGCCCGCACCAGCAACTGCTGAGTCAAACTCATCTGCGCGTGCGGCGGCATTTCGAACGCGCGGAATTCGACCAATCCGAGCCGCCCGGTGCTGGTGTCGGGCGAGTACAACTTATCGATGCAAAATTCCGCACGATGCGTATTGCCGGTGAGATCGACCAGCAAATGGCGAAACGCACGATCGACCTGCCAAGGGGGGCACGGCTGAGATTGTGTGCCTGGGGCTGAGTCCGCGAAGCCCCAGCCGGCATCGCCACTGTCTCGCGCACTCTGCTGGGGCTTCGCGGACTCAGCCCCAGGCACGCCGTTCGGCTCAGAAATTTGTTGGAACGCAATCTGTAATTCATAGATCGCGTTACGCCGTCCTTCGTCGACGCGCGGCGCTTGGCTCGTGGGCCCAATGAACCCGCCGGAAAACAGATACGACAGCGACGGATGATTGTTCCAATAACCAATCAAGCTGCGCAGCAAATCGGGCCGCCGCAGAAACGGACTGTCAGCCGGCGTGGGTCCGCCGAGCACCACGTGATTGCCGCCGCCCGTGCCGGTATGGCGGCCGTCGAGGTTGAACTTCTCCGTGCCCAGTCGCGTTTGGCGAGCGTCTTCGTACAGCCACGTCGTGTTCCGCACCATTTCGTCCCAACTGAGAGCCGGATGGATGTTGACTTCGATCACGCCCGGGTCCGGCGTGACTTTGATGTAGTTTACGCGGTGGTCGTGCGGCGGTGTATAGCCTTCAATGACCACCGGCATCTGCAGCGACTCGGCCGTGTCTTCGACCACCGCGACCAAATCCAAATAATCCTCCACGCGTTCCGCCGGCGGCATGAACACGTGCAAGCAACCATCGCGCGGCTGCACACACAGCGCCGTGCGAACCACCGGCACACTGCCGCTGTCGGTCTTCTGTTGCTGAACCTCTTGCTCACGTTTGCCGCGCCGCGCGCGTGGCATCACGGCAGGCGAAATCTGCCGCTGGTGATCGGGCAACGGCGGTCGCTGAGCCAGCGGATCGACTTCGTACAGTTCCGAGCCCGCGATGGATTCATGCGGCAGCGAATCCAGCGGCAACCGCAATCCCATCGGCGAATCGCCCGGCAGCAGAAACACCTGCTCGCTGCGAATCGGCCACCGGCCGCTGAACCAGCGCGGCTGGGCTTGCCACCATTGACGCTTCAGCGGCAAGACGTAGCCGACGACGCTTCCCAAGCCGCGCTCGAACACGCGCGCCACCCGCTCCCGCTCCTCCGCGTCTTTCAACTTCGAGTCGCTGGGATTGACGTCGACCGGCAGCCGTCGCTCTTTCCACACATAGTGCACCGGGTCTTCATACGCCGGCAGCACCCACTCGGCGCCCACTTCCAGCCGTTGGGCCAGCGCCGTCACAAATTCTTCCGCCTCCTCCGCCTCGTGCCCGTAGTCGCGGCCCTCCTCGGCAAAATGCTTCGGATTGTCCCAGATCGGCTGGCCGTCGGTGCGCCAGTAACAGGCAAACGCCCATCGCGGCAGCGATTCGCCCGGATACCATTTCCCCTCGCCAAAGTGCAACAACGCGCCGGGTGCGAAACGATCCTTCAGGCGGTGGATTAGTTTGTCGGCCAATTGCCGCTTCTTCGGGCTCGTGGCCGTCGTATTCCACTCCGGTCCTTCCATATCGTCGACCGACACGAACGTCGGCTCGCCGCCCATCGTCAGCCGCACGTCGCCCGCGGTCAATCGCTCGTCGATCTGATGCCCCAGCGCTTCGATCTCGCGCCACTCGCCGTCGGTGTAAGGCTTCGTAACGCGCGGGTCTTCGTGAATCCGCGTGACCGACATCGCGAAGGTGAATTCCGTTTCACACGAATCAACGCTGCCGGTGATCGGCGAGGCGCTGCTCGGATCGGGCGTGGCGGCCAGCGGCAGGTGCCCTTCTCCGGCCATGAGACCCGAAGTCGGGTCGAGCCCAATCCAGCCCGCGCCCGGCAGATAAAGTTCGGCCCAAGCGTGCAGATCGGTGAAGTCATGAGCTGCACCTGACGGACCATCCAGCGACTTGATGTCCGGCACGAGTTGAATCAGATAGCCCGACACAAACCTCGCCGCCAATCCCAAGTGCCGCAGGATCTGTACCATCAACCAAGACGTGTCGCGGCACGAACCGCAACGCAGCGTCAGCGTCTCTTCCGGCGTTTGCACGCCCGGCTCCAGGCGAATCAGGTATTTGATGTCCTTTTGCAGGCGTTGATTCAGCCCCACCAGAAAGTCAATCGTCCTCAGCGGGCTGCGGTCGATCGTCTCCAGATACGCCGACAAATTCGGGCCGACGGGCAGCGTCTCCAGAAACGGCTGCAGCTCCTTGCTCAGCCACGGTTCGTACGCAAACGGGCACTCTCCCGCCGCAGGTTCCAGAAAGAAGTCGAACGGATTGATGACCGTCATTTCCGCCACCACGTCGACCTCGACGTGGAAATGATCGACCTTCTCGGGGAACACCAACCGCGCCAGATAATTCCCATGCGGGTCTTGCTGCCAATTGAGAAAGTAATCCTGCGGTGAGATCTTCAGCGAATAACTCGCCACCGGCGTCCGGCAATGCGGCGCCGGCCGCAATCGAACAATCTGCGGAAACAACGTAACCAAGCGGTCGTAGTCGTAGGTCGTCTTATGATTCAATGCAACGCGAATTGCCATCATACTGTCCTTGATTGAATTCCATTCTCTTGCCGGCCACCACGGAGATTGCCTCCGTGGAGCCATGTTTAGTAACCAGCATCTCTCATCAAACCCTCGCCTCACACGTCACCACGGGGCTCGTCCCCGCGGAACGGTGTTTCTCAGCCAGAAGCGAATCGATCTCGCTTCGCACGTCACCACGGGGCTCGCCCCCGTGGAACGATGTTTTTCAACCAGCACGATCGTCTTCCTCCATCGCCCCGCCACCACGGGCCTCGTGCCCGTGGGGCGATGTTTTTCAACCAGCACGATTTTCTCAATCAAACCGCCCCGCCACCACGGGCCTTGTGCCCGTGGGGCGATGTTTCCGAAGTCACCGCGCGACAATCATATTCTCCAACCGTCCCCACAAACGCGCCGTACTGAAAAACCGGCTTCATCCCATGCACGTACGCCAAGTTGTTCAGAAAGCCCAATGCTACATCCGCCGGTACAACCTCGATCGGGCATCCAAGCACCAAGTGAACGTGGTCCGCCAAGATTCCCGCGCGCGAGAGCAGATACCCTTTCGACGCACTGCACTTCAGGATCATTTCCCGTACGCGCCCCAACACGTCTTCTCGAATCTCGTTCCACCGCTGGCGGTGAACGAGAACGACGTGCAAGTTGTACCAATAAACGCCGTGTGACGTTTTTCTCGGCTGCGAAAGATCAACCGCGGGACATTCGATTTGAAATTGTGCCAGTCGCGTCTGCATCCGCGGATCTGCCATCTGATGGTGGTCCAACTGCGATGCCACGTAATTCTCGATAACTGCTCGCTTCACTTGCCCGAAACTGCGAATCCCGTAATTGCCCTTCAGCGCTTTGGGCTTTGCGTCACGCACCGCGTGCTGAAGACGGCCTTTCACTCGCTGCACAATGAAAACCGGCGCGACTTCGGGTTTCGTGCTAATGGCGAATTGACTCACTCCTGCCTCTGAAAACCGGTGACCTAGCAGACGAATGCCGTCAGGTTCCGTGGCACCAGCCAATTCATTAAACCAATCGTCGTTTCCAATCGGTTCGCGCCAGAAGACAGATAAGCCCCATTGCAGCGGCGCGGAGAACTTGCAGTTGTCGCGAGTGTAGATCGGGGATCGTTCGGGCATGGGACGAATTGCTCCGGTATCGCGTGGGCGTAACGAGTACCAGTCTCTAAACATCGTCCCACGGGGGCAAGCCCCGTGGTGACGAAAAGAAGGTCTTGGATTGGTCGCGGCTGGTTTCTAAACATGGCTCCACGGAGACAAGCTCTGTGGTGGCCGGCGACGCACCAAGTGCGTCACGCCATCGTTCAACGTATGTCTCAACGCGTGTCCCGCCTAAGCTGATCACCTCCCGCCTTGATTCATCGAGTCCCGACTCGAGTCGGCACCCGCTTGACCCCGACCGTATTGACTATCCCCGATGGTCCCGATTTCTCAGGATTTGTCAACTCGTCCCTACCAGCCACGGCAGCATAAGTTGGGCGAAGCTGAGCACGAAGAAGAACCCGCACATGTCGGTCACGGTCGTTAAGATCGGGCCGCTGGCCAGCGCCGGGTCTTGCTTGACCAGCTTCAGCACCAGCGGCACCAGGCCGCCGATCGAAACGGCAATCATCGTGTTCAGCGCCAACGCCGTTCCTACCACGAGTCCCAGGTACGCGTTACCTTTCCAGACCCACGCTGTCAGCGCGATCAGAATCCCAAGAGCCACGCCGTTGATCAGTCCAACCGAAATTTCCTTCAGCCACACCCGTAGCAATTCATTGGGGCGGATAAAACCCAAGGCCAGTTCGCGGACGCTCACGGCCAGTGCTTGGTTGCCCGAACAGCCGCTCATGTCGGAGATGATCGGCAGGAAAACGGCCAGCGCGATCACGGCGGCCAGTGTCTCTTCAAAGTACGCGATCACGCTGGCGGCGATCACGTTCAGCACGATGTTGATGCTCAGCCACGACAGCCGCCGGCGGCTGCGCAGCAGCAAGGGCATCGTGCGCAATTCCTCTCCGCCCACGATGCCTTGGGACTTCAAATAGTCGCTGTCGGCCCGGTCGCCCAGCGCGTCTTCCACATCGGCGCGGCGCACCACGCCGACCAGCCGGCCCGCTTCATCGACCACGGGCACGCCGATGAAGGCGTGGTGGTCGAAGAACGCGCCCAACTCGTCCAGCGGCTCATCGACTTTCACCGACAGCGGATTGGGAATCATGATGTCGACCACCGGCGTGTTGCTGGGCGTGAGCACCAAATCGCGCAGCCGCAATACGCCCTCGAGCTTCTCCTCTTGCGAGACAACGAACACGTACTGCACGTCGTAGTCGGCGTACTCGTCGACTTTCTGCCGCAGGTCTTCGATTACGTTGCGGGCCGTAAATGTGCGCGGGTACGACAAGTACTCGGTCACCATCAACCCGCCCGCGACATCCGGCGCGTAACTGAACAGCTTGCGGGCTTCGGCGGCCTCTTGCGGATCCATCGCGGCCAGCACCGCTTCGGCATGCTCCGCGTCGATCGCGCCGAGCACGTCCGCTTGCTCGTCGCTGTCCAGATTCTGCAGAATCACCGCGGCGCGTTCGGGCGAGAGCGCATCGACGAGCGCGGTGGCCTGCACGTCTGGGATCTCGTCGATCAAATCGGCGGCGTCCTGCGGCTCCAAGGTCGTGAGCACCTTGAGCTGCTCCACTCCATCCAACCGCGACAATGCCAGCGCCGCTTCGCCCGGTGCCAGCGAATTAAGGTACGCTTCGAGCTGCTCGGCGTTGCCCGAATCGATGATCTCTTCCAGCTTGACCCACGGCTGTGTTTCGTGTTCGGTGGTCATACATCTATCCCCGATGGCTGATCATCATGATTGGGCAAGTTGTGTGGCGAGCCACTTGCAGTGTGAAACGACCAAACGCCTTTCGGCCGCGGCCCAATCGCTGCACGCCCAGGATTAACAGATCGCTCTCGGCGGCGTAGCGTGCGATCACTTCATCGGCGGCAGGGCTGAGGATGATCTCGACCTTCGCGCGGCCGGGTGCCTCGTCGCGAGCAATGCGTTCCAATTCTCGCCGCGCCGCATCGCAGTCGGCTTTCTTCGCCGTTTCCGGCAGCACTCGCAAAAACGTCACTTCACGCGGGCCAGTGCGAAAGAGGCTGCCCAACAGCCGCGCCCGCAGTTGGTCGTGTCCCGCAACGCCGCCGATCGGCACCAGCAGCCGCTGGACTTCCTGCAACTGCCAACCCGCCGGCGCCCGCAGCACAACCACGTCGCACGTGACCGAGCCCATCAGTTCGTCGAGCGGACTCGATTCGGAATTTGTCGACAAGTCGCTCAGCCCCAACAGCAAGCTCTCGCAGCGGTGAATTTTGCAAACGCGCGTGATCTCCAGCCACGGCTGCGGAGCCATCGTGGTCAGCGCTTCTGGCGACAACCCGGCGGTGCGCGACGCCGCCAGCGCTTGTCCCAACACGGCTTGCGTGGCTTCCAGCGGCTTGGGGTTTTCCGCGGGCTGCCAATCTTCGGGCGTCACGACGACCGACAACAACAGCACGCGGCCCATGCGCGGCGGTGCCAATGCCGTGGCCACTTCGACCATCGCCGCCGCATTGGCCGGATTGGCAATCGGCACCAGCACCAGCGGATTTTGGCCGCGCATGCGCAACATCTCGGGATCCTGTGCAGCCGCCGACGCATCGACCACTCGCGCTTGCTGGGCAAACAGCGACAGAAACAATCCGCCGCCGATGCACAACCACACAGCCGCAATCATCCCCGCCGAGGGCACCGCGAACCCTTGAAACACGGCCAGTCCCATGCACGCCAACACGCCGATCGCCGGCACCAGCGGAAACAGCGGCGCGCGGAACGTGGCCCAGCGGTCGCCGCTGCGCTTGCGCGCCAGATAGCAAATCATGTGAGCCAACGAAAACGTGATCAGGAAGAACAGACTCGAAGCCGCGCCTGCTGCCGAAACGTTCGGTACGACCAGCACAATCGCGACAACGATACCCGACGTTACCAGAATCGCCGTCACCGGCGTGCCTCGCGTTTCGCTGATGACGCTGAACGCATGCGGCAGCGTGCGGTCGCGAGCCATCGACATCGCCACGCGCGACGCGGCGAACAGATTCGCCTGTAGCGCCGACAACATCGACAAGAGGGCCGCCACGATCACCAGCCAATAACCGAACGAGCCCAGGAATTGCTGAGCCGCAACGGCGATGATCGCTTCAGGGTTCGCCTTGCTCGCCACCGTGATCGACTGACCCGGTGCGACCCCGACCGTCGAAATCACCAACAGCAGCGGCAAGTAAATCAACAGAGCGATGCCCAACGAAGTTAACATTGCTCGCGGGATGTTGCGTTCCGGTTCGCGGATTTCACCGGCCACAGCCGCGATCAGGTCGAAACCCTGCAGAGCGATGAATGTAAATCCCATTGCCTGAACCAGTCCCATTGCTCCAGCGGAAAAGAATGGCGTTAGACTCTGCTGCATTTCCGACGCACTGCGGCCGGTCATGGCCCACAGCCCGGCCGCGATGACCACGCCAAACACAACTAGTTTGCCGACATTGGCCCACTGCCCGCCTCCCGCACCCTTGCGCAGCAGCCCGATCGTGTACAAAGCAATCGCCGCGACCGCCAATGCAGCCACAATCCACCGCGACGCCAACCACTGCGGCGCGGAATCCGCGACTGCCTGCCAAACTTGCTGCACAACAATCGCCGCGAAGTACCCGAACCCCAGCGCGTACAACACGGCCGCCACGATCGACGCGAACCACACGACCCAGCCCACGGCAAAGGCCGCTTCGACCGACAGCACTTTCTTGGCAAACGTGTACGTGCCGCCCGACTGTGGAAACGCACACGACAGTTCCGCAAAGCTGAGCGCCGTGATCACGGCAATCACGCCGTTCAACGCAAACGCCAGAATCGCGCTGGGCCCGGTCGCCGCAAACGCCGCCCCCGCCAGCGCCAGAATCCCGCCGCCCACAATCGCTCCCACCCCGATCCCGATCGCTCCCACCAGTCCAATCGAGCGTTGCAATGTGCTGTCCGTAGCCATCCGGTCCCCCAAGACTTGAAACCACTGTTGGCTGATTCTAGAACGTCTCGCCGATTCACGCGAGACGCGATGTCCATGTTGTCGCAACTTAGCTGGAAAGGTACGATGAATCCATGAAAGCTTTCGGTCGCCTATTGCAGATTGTGGGGCTGATCCTGTTGCCGCTGTCGATGATGATGCAGTTGACCGACGTGTTGGGACGTCCATTTAACGTCAGTCACATGGTGATCATGATGGTCTTCGGGGTCGCGGCGTTTTATCTCGGTCGGATGCTTGAAGGTTACGCTGGCGGATGATCTGTAGGATGGGCATTGCTGCCTTTCAAGGTCATTGCAATTTGTTGAACGAGTTAACTGAATGCCTCGAACCTGCACACGAACTGGTTGGACTGCGGTCGTTAGTGTCTGCCTTTCCTGGTCCGCATTCGGCGCCACGGCGAATGCACAATTGCTGCCCGAGCCATCGCTTTCTCCCAGCGTGTATTTAGACGAAGCTCAAAGTTCCGAACGTTCGCATTTGGAACGCGTCCAGCAGTTCCTGGCTGATAAACAGTGGGACGAGGCGGTCGAGACGCTGCGCCGCTTGATGGAAAACTCCGGTGCGAAGTTGATGCGGATGCAAACGTCGGCGCAAGACCCCGGCGGTTATACGCGCTACGTGCCGCTGCTTCACATCGGCCACATGCGATTGGCGGAGTTGGGAAAAATGGCGCCGGAAGCGCTGGCTCTGTATCGCAGCCGTGTCGATCCGTTGGCCCAGCGCTGGTACGACGAGGCGCTGGCCGCGCGCGACGCCGCATTGCTCGACCGCATTGTCGAGCAGATGTTTGTCAACAGCGTCGGCGATGACGCGCTGTACCGGCTTGGTGAGTTCGCGCTCGAGCGCGGTGAGTACACACGGGCTCGCGAGTACTGGGAGCGAATCAGCCCGCGGCTGCGATCACCGGCTCAACCACAGCCGCTGCTTCGCACGCCGCCTGAGCGGCCGTTATGGTTGGCACTGCGCGGCGTCGATCTCGCAAGCCGCTGGGCGGAATTGGAACCGTTGTTCACACAACCCAGCGGCAGCGCGACGTGGCTTGCTTATCCCGACACCGATTTGAATTTGGCCGACGTACGAGCGCGGCTGGTGCTCGTTTCAATTATGGAAGGATCAGTGTCGCGGGCACAGATCGAACTGGACGTTCTTCGCCGGCTGCATCCTGAAGCCGAAGGACAAATTGCCGGCGGCCAGGGAAAATACGTTGACTTGCTTGCCGAGTTAATCGCACAAAGCAAACTGTGGCTTCCGCCGGCCCAGGAGCTCGGTTGGCATACGTTCGCCGGTTCGGAGTCTCGCAACACGACGGCTGCAAACCGCATCGACATTGGCGGGACGCCGATTTGGCAGCAACCGTTGCCACGGCTTGCCGCAGGTCAAGAGCGGATCGGCGGCGGTCGCCAGCGGATGGCCGAGGACTTCGACGGCTTGCTCAGCTACCATCCGATCGTCGTTGGGGACACTGTGCTGTGGAACGACCCAGCGCACATCCGGGCGTTCGATCTGCATACGGGCGAAGAGAAATCTCCGGTGCCCGATCGGCCGGAAGAGAAACAGGGCTCGATTTACGAACTTGCGAGCGACGAGATTAGGCAGCCGTATGTCGGCGTGCCGCGATTTACGATGACGGTTCACGGCGACACGCTGCTCGCACGCATGGGTTCGCCGATCACTGCG
The DNA here is from genome assembly GCA_041744735.1 of Pirellulaceae bacterium. Classification (GTDB taxonomy): domain Bacteria; phylum Planctomycetota; class Planctomycetia; order Pirellulales; family Pirellulaceae; genus JBGTKH01. The sequence goes on from JBGTKH010000709.1 coordinate 13,062, forward strand.
GTCAAGAATGACACCACGTTTCCTCGCCCGCCCGGCACGATTGTCGGCATGGACGTGAACCGGCACCGGCTGCTGTTTACGATTCCGCCCCCCAGCGACGGTGACCGCCAGTGGGCGTTCGACGGTTCGCCACTTTCGGACGGAGCAAACTTGTTTGTCGCTATGCGGCATAGCCAACTGGGAAGCGCCCGATCCGAAGTTCACGTGGCCTGCTACGACATGCAAACGGCGGGGCGAGACGAGAAATCGCCGGATGTCGGCCGTCGCTGGCGCACGTGGATTTGCGGCGCGGATACGATCAGCCAAGGCATCTTGGATGAGATAACGCACAACCTGCTGGCCATTAGCGAAGGAACGATTTACTGCAACACGAATCTCGGCGTCGTGACCGCGCTGTCGGCTCGCGATGGAACGATCAAGTGGATCACACGCTATCCGCGAGCCCCATTTCGCAGCCCCGATCCGGATCGCGACGACTTGCATTTCTTTCGTGATTTGAATCCTTGTCTCGTTCACAAGGGTATCGTGATCGTGGCGCCCTCCGACTGCGACAGAATCTTTGCTTTGGACGCGGCGACGGGGCAATTTCTTTGGGAGAGTGGCGTGACGGGCGTCGTGCATTTGCTGGGTGTCGGCGCGGACAATCTGCTGGTCAGCGGCGACTATTTGTATTGGCTCGACGTGCACACCGGACAGCTCGTCGGACAGTTTCCGCCGCCCGGACAAAACGTTCGTGGCTATACCCGCGCGAATCCGCCCGGTTACGGCCGCGGCGTGCTGGCCGGCGACGTGGTGTACTGGCCGACGCGCGAGTACATTCACGTCTTTCGACAAGAGACCGTGCGAAACGAAACCGGTTGGATGCCGGTCAAAGTCGGCCAGATCGAACTCACCCAACGCGGTGCCGGCGGCGGCAATCTGCTGATCGCCGACGGCATCTTGCTGATCGCCACGGCCGACAGATTGTTTGCCTTTAACGAATTCGGCCGCATTCGACCCCGGCCCGAGGCTGCGCAGGCGGCATTGCCGCCCGCCGGCAACGCCGAACCCGCTCCTTAGCGAGTCGTGGCCGAATTGCTCCGAAAATGAATCGTTTAACGGCAAGCCGAAGGCGACGGTGGCCGCAAAACGCGGGCGCCTTCGGCTTGCCGTTAAACGACTTTGCATCAATAGGCCGACTTGAAGTCCTTTGGCCAGAGTTTCGAAATGTCCGTCGCGGTCTATCGTCGTACTTGTCGGACAAGAATGTCCAACCTACAGTAGAGGCTTGCCGCCGCTTCTGAATCGTACGATCACGCGTCGAACACTCGCTGGATGAAAGACATGCTGCAAGACGACGACCTGCAAGCCGCTCAAAAACTTTGCGAAGCCTATCGCCAGATCACCAATGAGCTGTCGAAGGTCATCGTGGGCCAGCAGCGGGTGATTGAAGAGTTGCTGATCGCGCTGTTTGCGCAAGGTCACTGTCTGTTGGTCGGTGTGCCGGGATTGGCCAAGACGTTGATGATTCGCACTTTGGCCGACGCGCTTTCGCTGGACTTTAACCGCATTCAGTTCACGCCCGACTTGATGCCGTCGGACATCACGGGCACCGAGGTGATTCAGCACGACCGGGAAACGGGCGAGCGGGCGTTTCGGTTTCTGCGCGGGCCGGTGTTCGCCAACATCGTGCTGGCCGACGAGATCAACCGCACGCCGCCGAAGACTCAGGCCGCACTGCTCGAAGCGATGCAAGAACACCAAGTCACCGTCGGCGGCCAGAAGCACATACTGCCCGCGCCGTTTTTCGTGCTGGCCACGCAGAATCCGATCGAGCAAGAGGGGACTTACCCGCTGCCCGAGGCGCAGCTCGACCGCTTCATGTTCAACGTGCTGGTCGACTACCCGGACGAAGACGAAGAGCTGCAGATCGTCAAACGCACGACGGCCGACATCGAAGTCAAAATCACGCCCACGCTCAACGCCGAGCAAATCGTCGCGCTGACCAAGATCGTGCG